>NZ_CALRZC010000259.1:0-11155 GCF_943372545.1 Variovorax sp. YR752
CCGACCCATTTCCTCGAGGTTGGAGGCCAGAACACCCTGCAGTTCTTCGTTGCTGCGCGGACGCGTCAGCGCCACCTCGGTGGACCCGAGCAGGTTGGCCAGCGGCGTGCGCAGCTCGTGCGCCACGTCGGCGTTGAACGACTCCAGCTGCACGTAGGCGCGCTGCACGCGCGCCAGCAGCGCGTTGAACTGCGTGATCCAGGGGCGCAGCTCTTCCGCGAAGGCGCCGGGGTCGATGGGCTGGTGGACATGGTCGGGCGTGATGGCCGCGGTGCGTTCGGCCAGCACCTTCAAGGGCCGCAGCCCGCGCCGCACCAGCCACGTGCCGGTGAGCGACACCAGCGCCGTGCCAAGCACCACGGCGCCGAGCAGCGTCCAGGCGAGCCTTTCAAGCAGTCGGGTGTCTTGCGCGATGTTCACGCCGACCTGCACCGACAGGTTGGTGTGGAAGTTGGCGTTCTGCCAGGGAACGACGATGGTTCGCCGCAGCCAGCGGCCCTGCGGCGGTGGCACGGACTGGAAGAGTTCGTGGCCCGCGTTCGCAATCGTCAGGGTCACGTCGTCCTGCATCGAGAAGAAGTCGTTGAGCTTGTGCCGCAGAAAGACGAGGTCGCCGCCTTTCTCGGCCTCCTTGAGCAGGTGCTCGACGAGCACCGTCTTCTGGTCGAGCGCATCGCGCTGCTTGGCGCCGAAGCTCCAGGCCGTGACGAAGTAGATCGCCAGGCAGACGATGCTCAGGCCGAACAGCGTCTGCGCGGCGAACCAGAACGAGAGCCGGCTCTGGATGGAATGCGGCTTCGGGCTCATGCCCAGGAGCGGTCTTCCAGGACGTATCCCATGCCGCGAACGGTGTGCAGCAGCTTCACGTCGAAGGGGTCGTCGATCTTGCTGCGCAGGCGGCGAATGGCCACTTCGACCACGTTGGTGTCGCTGTCGAAGTTCATGTCCCACACCTGCTCGGCGAGCGTGGAGCGCGACAGGATCTGCCCGCGCCGGCGCAGCAGCACCACCAGCAGCGTGAACTCCTTGGCCGTGAGGTCCAGCCGCGTGCGGTTGCGCACGCACTTGCGGCTCACGAGGTCGAGCTCCAGGTCGGCCAGCCGCAGCACCGTGGGCTCCTGCGTCTTGCCGCGCCGCAGCAGCGCCTGCACGCGCGCCAGCAGCTCCGAGAAAGAGAAGGGCTTCACCAGGTAGTCGTCGGCGCCTTGCTGCAGGCCCTGCACGCGGTCTTCGACCTTGTCGCGCGCGGTGAGCACCAGCACGGGCACGTTCTTCGTGCGGCGAATGGCTTGCAGCACGGCAAAGCCGTCGATGCCGGGCAGCATCACATCGAGCAGCACCAGCGCGTATTCGCCTTCGGTGGCGAGGTAGCGGCCTTCGATGCCATCGCGGGCGATGTCGACGACGTAGCCGTTTTCCTCCAGCCCTTTTTTGAGGTAGTCGCCCAGTTTGGGTTCGTCTTCGATGACAAGAATTCGCATGGTACGGATCGTACCCAATGCCTCTCGGGAGGCTGGTTACGATTTAGTAATCCTATTGAAAGACAAAGCGCCGACATGGCGTCGTACAGTGCGCCGGGCCCTCGGTTCGCAGGGCTTTTGTCGCTCGGCGCATCACGCGCCGTCGATATACTTTTGTCAACCATGCGCCGCTGGCTTTTGATTTTTCTGCTGTTCCTCTTGCCTTTCCAGTACAGCTGGGCGGCATCGGCAGCCTATTGCCTGCACGAAGGCGATACGCGGGGCGGCCACTGGGGCCACCACGAGGACGAGCCGCGCGGCACTGACCGCACCCACGCGGGTGACGGCGCCAAGAAGGACAGCACCCGTCAGCCCAACGCAGCGGTCGGCCATTGCATCGTGGCCCACTTCGGGCAGGCCCAGCATGCGGACACTGCCGCCGCGCTGCCGGCCGACGCGCCCGTCGCCACCCAGACGCTGCGCGCCGCTTCCACCGAACGCTTCGCCTCGCACATCGCCGAAGTGCCGGTGCGCCCCGACTGGCTTCTCGCCGCCTGATTCGGCGAGAGCACCGCACTTTTTCTCTTTTCTGATTTCAACCATCAGCTGAGCGCTTCTCGCCGAATTCGTCCGTCCGTTGTTTTGCAACCCAGGAGAATTCGATGCGCACGCTTTTCGTGCCGCTGGCCGTGTTGGCCTTGGCGGTACCCCCGGCCTTTTCACAGCAGACCCCGCAGACAGCCGGTCCCTCGTCGTCCCTTTCGCCGTCTCTTTCGGCTGTCGCCCGCACGCTGGAGCCCGAAGGCCCGCTGACCCTGCGCACCGCCGTCGCGCTGGCGCTGCAGGCCAACCCGGGCCTGTCGGCCGCGCGGCATGAGCAGGCCGCCGCCGATGGCGCCGTCGTGCAGGCCGGTGCCTGGCCCAACCCCACGCTCGACACGCAGCTGGAAGACCTGCGCCGCAACAACCGCACGACCACGCTGCAGCTGAGCCAGCCGATCGAGCTGGGCGGCAAGCGCGCCGCGCGCGTCACGGCGGCCGAGCGCGCGCGCGACCAGGCGGCGTCGGCGCTGTCGGCGCGGCGTGCCGAACTGCGCGCCTCGGCCGTCACCGCTTTCTTCGACGTGTTGACCGCGCAGGAGCGCCTGCGGCTGGCGCAAGACTCGGTGGGGCTCGCGCAGATCGCCACCCGCGCCGCGGCCAACCGCGTGGCGGCCGGCAAGGTGTCGCCGCTCGAAGAAACCAAGGCGCGCGTGGCCGAGGCCGGCATCCGCGTCGAACTGCTGCAGGCCGAAGGCACGCTGCGCGCGTCGCGCCAGCTGCTGGCCGCGTTGTGGGGCAACCCGGCGCCGCGCTTCACGCAGGTGGAAGGCGCGGTCGACCAGCTGCCCGCGCAAGCTGCCGCGCCCGAGGTGGCGCGCCGCCTGCCTGATGCGCCCGTGCTGCGCCAGGCCCGGCTCGAGGTCGAGCGCCGCCGCGCGCTGAGCGACCTGGAGCAGGCCCGGCGCATTCCCGATGTGACCGTGTCGCTCGGCGTCAAGCGCGTGCCCGCGTCGGAAGGCGAGGGCGATGCCGTGAGCAGCAGCCGGCGCAACCAGGTGGTGGTCGGCCTGTCGGTGCCGCTGCCGATCTTCGACACCAACCGCGGCAACATCACCGAAGCACTGAGCCGCGAAGACAAGGCGCGCGACGAGCTTGCCGCGGCCGAGCTGCAACTGGGCGCCGACGTGGCGCAGGCCAGCGAGCGCCTGCGCTCCGCGCGCGCCACGGCGCAGACGCTGCAGCGCGACGCATTGCCCGGTGCCGAGACCGCCTACCGCGCCGCCACCAAGGGCTTCGAGCTGGGCAAGTTCAGCTTTCTCGAGGCGCTCGACGCGCAGCGCACGCTGTTCCAGGTGCGCAACCAGTACCTCGTTGCGCTGGCCGACGCGCACCGCGCGGCCGGCGAACTCGACCGCCTGCTGGGCACCGAGGGCGACGACCCCTCCGCGAATGTGCGCTGACGCCACCCCCTGAACCGGATTCCGACCATGACCACACCACACAACCGCACCCCCTCCACCGGCCGCAAGCAGTGGATCGCCATTGCCGCCGTGCTGCTCGCCGGCCTCATCGCCGGCGCGCTCATCCTGCGCACCGCACCGTCCAAGCCTGCGGGGGACGGCCACTCGGAGTCCGCCGGCCACGCCGACGGCGAGCATCACGAGGAAGACAAGGGCCACGCCAAGGGCAAGGAAGACGACCACGGCCATTCGCACGACGAAGGCCATGGCGACAAGGAACACCACGCGGAAGAGAGCAAGGACGCCGGCAAAGAGGCTGGCAAGGAAACGCCTGCCGCCGCAGAGCCGCAGAAAGCCACCGCCAACGCCCACAAGGAAGACGAAGAAAAGATCCCCTTCACCGACGAGCAGGTCAAGGCCGCCGGCATCGCCATCGACAGCGTCGGCCCGGCGCGCATCAAGACCTCGCTGCAGCTGCCTGGCGAGATCAAGTTCAACGAAGACCGCACGGCCCACGTGGTGCCGCGCGTGGCGGGCGTGGTCGACAGCGTGTCGGCCAACCTGGGCCAGGAAGTGAAGCGCGGTCAGGTGCTGGCCGTGATCTCCAGCCCCGCGCTCTCGGAGCAGCGCAGCGAGCTGCAGACGGCGCAGCGCCGGCTGGCGCTGGCGCGCACCACGTACGACCGCGAGAAGAAACTGTGGGAAGAAAAGATCTCCCCGCAGCAGGACTACCTGCAGGCCGAGCAGGCCATGCAGGAAGCGCAGATCGCCGTGGCCAACGCCAACCAGAAGCTGCTGGCATTGGGCGCCACGCCCGGCTCGTCGGCACTGGGCCGCTACGAGCTGCGCGCACCGTTCGACGGCATGGTGGTCGAAAAGCACATCTCGCTCGGCGAATCGGTGGGCGAGGCGGTCAACGTGTTCACCATTTCCGATCTGTCGACCGTGTGGGCCGAGATCAGCGTGCCGGCCAGCAGCCTGAACCTCGTGCGCGTCGGCGAGGCCGTGACCATCCGCGCCGGCTCCTTCGAGCAGGCCGCGCGCGGCACCGTGTCGTACGTGGGCTCGCTGCTGGGGGCGCAGACACGCACCGCCACCGCGCGCGTCACGCTCACCAACCCGCAGCGCACCTGGCGCCCGGGCCTGTTCGTGAACGTGGAATTGGTGGCGTCGGAGGCCGATGCACCCGTCACCGTGTCGGCCGAAGCGGTGCAGACCGTGGACGACCAGCCCACCGTGTTTCTGCGTGTGCCCGGCGGCTTCCTGCCGCAGCACGTGAAGACCGGCCGCAGCGACGGCCAGCGCATCGAGATCGTGGGCGGACTGAAGCCCGGCGCGGCCTATGCGGCCAGCGGCAGCTTCGTCGTGAAGTCGCAGCAGGGCAAGAGCTCGGCCACGCACACGCATTGAGGACCGACGCATGTTCGAACGCATCATCGGCTTCTCCATCGCGCAGCGCTGGCTCGTGCTGCTCGCCGTGCTCGGCATGGCGGCGCTCGGCGTCTTCAGCTACCAGAAGCTGCCCATCGACGCCGTGCCCGACATCACCAACGTGCAGGTGCAGATCAACACCTCTGCGCCCGGCTATTCGCCGCTCGAAGCCGAGCAGCGCGTCACGTACCCCATCGAAACCGTGATGGCCGGCCTGCCGGGCCTGCAGCAGACGCGCTCGCTGTCGCGCTACGGCCTGTCGCAGGTCACGGTGATCTTCAAGGATGGCACTGACATCTACTTTGCGCGGCAGCTCGTCAACGAGCGCATCCAGTCGGCGCGCGAGAGCATGCCGCCCGGCGTGTCGCCGGTGATCGGGCCCATCTCCACCGGCCTGGGCGAGATCTACCTGTGGACCGTCGAGACGGAAGAGGGCGCGAAGAAGGCCGACGGCAAGCCCTACACGCCGACCGACCTGCGAGAGATTCAAGACTGGATCATCAAGCCGCAGCTGCGCAACGTGCCGGGCGTGACCGAGATCAACTCCATCGGCGGCTACGCCAAGGAGTTCCAGATCGCGCCCGACCCCGCGAAGCTGCTGGCGCACGGCCTCACGATGTCCGACCTGGTCACCGCGCTGGAGCGCAACAACGCCAACGTGGGCGCGGGCTACATCGAGAAGCGCGGCGAGCAGTACCTCATTCGCGCGCCGGGGCAGGTGAAGTCGGTGGAAGACATCGGCAACGTGATCCTGGGCAACGCCGGCGGCATTCCGCTGCGCGTGTCCGACGTGGCCGAGGTCGGCATCGGCCAGGAGCTGCGTACCGGCGCCGCCACCGACAACGGCCGCGAGGTCGTGCTGGGCACGGTGTTCATGCTCATCGGCGAGAACAGCCGCACCGTCTCGCAGGCGGTCGACAAGAAGATGCAGGAGATCAACCGCACGCTGCCCGCGGGCGTGAAGGCCGTGACGGTGTACGACCGCACGGTGCTGGTCGACAAGGCCATTGCCACCGTGAAGAAGAACCTCTTCGAAGGCGCGGTGCTGGTGGTAGCCATCCTGTTCCTGTTCCTGGGCAACATCCGGGCGGCCATCATCACCGCGACGGTGATTCCGCTGTCGATGCTCTTCACCTTCACCGGCATGGTGAACCAGAAGGTCAGCGCCAACCTCATGAGCCTGGGCGCGCTCGACTTCGGCATCATCATCGACGGCGCCGTGGTGATCGTCGAGAACTGCGTGCGGCGCCTGGCGCATGCGCAGGAGAAGCACGGCAGGGCGCTCACGCGCAGCGAGCGTTTCCATGAAGTGTTCGCGGCCTCGCAGGAGGCGCGCCGGCCGCTGCTGTTCGGCCAGCTGATCATCATGATCGTGTACCTGCCGATCTTTGCGCTCACGGGCGTCGAGGGCAAGCTGTTCCACCCGATGGCGTTCACCGTGGTGATTGCGCTGCTGGGCGCGATGATCTTGTCGATCACCTTCATCCCGGCCGCCGTGGCGCTGTTCATCGGCAACAAGGTCGCCGAGAAGGAAAACCGTTTGATGCTGTGGGCCAAGCGCGGCTACGCGCCGCTGCTGTCGCGCGCGATGAATGCCAAGCCGCTGGTCATCACCACGGCCGTGGTGGCGGTCGTGCTCTCGGGCCTGCTGGCCACGCGTCTGGGCACCGAGTTCGTGCCCAGCCTGAGCGAAGGCGACTTCGCCATCCAGGCGCTGCGCATTCCGGGCACCAGCCTCACGCAGTCGGTCGAAATGCAGAAGCAGCTCGAGCGCACGCTGAAAGACAAATTCCCCGAAATCGAACGCGTGTTCGCGCGCACCGGCACGGCCGAGATCGCGTCCGACCCGATGCCGCCGAACATCTCCGACGGCTACATCATGCTCAAGCCCGAGAGCGAGTGGCCCCAGCCCAAGCGCACGCGCGACGAACTGCTGGCCGCCGTGCAGGAAGAGGTCGAGAAGCTGCCGGGCAACAACTACGAGTTCTCGCAGCCCATCCAGCTGCGCTTCAACGAGCTGATCTCGGGCGTGCGCAGCGACGTGGCCGTGAAGATCTTCGGCGACGACATGGACGTGCTCAACCAGACGGCCGCCCAGGTGTCGGCGGCGCTGGGCAAGGTGCCCGGCGCCGCCGAGGTGAAGGTGGAGCAGACCACCGGCCTGCCGATGCTTACCGTGAACATCGATCGCCAGAAGACCGCACGCTACGGCCTCAACGTGGGCGATGTGCAGGACGCCATTTCCACCGCCGTGGGCGGGCGCGAAGCCGGCACGCTGTTCGACGGCGACCGTCGCTTCGACATCATCGTGCGGCTGCCCGAGACGTTGCGCACCGACCTGGAAGCCATTCGCCGGCTGCCGATCGCACTGCCGAAGGGCGCGGGGGGCGCGGGCGGCGAAGGCCTGCGCACCAGCTTCATCCCGCTGGGCGAAGTGGCCACGCTCGACCTCGCGCCCGGACCCAACCAGGTGAGCCGCGAAGACGGCAAGCGCCGCATCGTGGTGAGCGCCAACGTGCGCGGGCGCGACCTCGGCTCCTTCGTGGCCGAGGCCGAGGAGGCCATGCGCGCCGTGCGCATTCCGCCGGGCTACTGGACCGTGTGGGGCGGCCAGTACGAGAACCTCGCCTCGGCCACGCAGCGGCTGCAGGTGGTGGTGCCGGTGTCGCTGCTGCTGGTGTTCACGCTGCTGTTCGCGATGTTCGGCAACCTGAAGGACGGCCTGCTGGTGTTCACCGGCATTCCGTTTGCGCTCACCGGCGGCATCGTCGCGCTGTGGATGCGCGGCATTCCGCTGTCGATCTCGGCGGCCGTGGGCTTCATTGCGCTGTCGGGCGTGGCGGTGCTCAACGGGCTGGTGATGATCTCCTTCATCCGCAACCTGCGCGAAGGCGGCCTGCCGCTGGACGAGGCCATTCGCGAGGGCGCGCTCACGCGGCTGCGCCCGGTGCTCATGACCGCGCTGGTGGCCTCGCTGGGTTTCGTGCCCATGGCCATCGCCACCGGCACGGGCGCCGAGGTGCAGCGCCCGCTGGCCACCGTGGTCATCGGCGGTATCCTGTCGTCGACCGCGCTGACGCTGCTGGTGTTGCCGCTGCTGTACCGCATCGCGCACCGGCGCGATGAAGACGAGGCCGAAGTGGCCGATGCAGAGCTGAGTCATGGCGCACCGCTTGATCCCGCCCTGCGAGGTTCCCATGGCCCATGAGCATTCACATGCAGTAAACGGCAACGAGAAGGCGCTGCGCTGGGCGCTGGCGCTGACCTCGACCTACCTCGTCGCCGAGGTGATCGGCGGGCTGGTGTCGGGCAGCCTGGCGCTGCTGTCCGACGCGGCCCACATGGCCACCGACACCGTGGCGCTCGCCATCTCGCTGGCTGCCATCTGGCTCGGCAAGCGGCCGGCCGACAAGCGCCGCACCTTCGGCTACTACCGCTTCGAGATCCTGGCGGCCGTGGTCAATGCGGTGCTGCTGTTCTTCGTGGCGATCTACGTGCTGTATGAGGCGTACCGGCGCATCTCGCAGCCGGCCGAGATCCAGTCGATGACGATGCTGTGGGTGGCCGTCGGCGGCCTCGTCGTCAACCTCATCGGCATGCGCCTGCTGGCCAGCGGCAAGGACGAGAGCCTCAACGTGAAGGGCGCGTACCTCGAAGTGTGGGCCGACATGCTCGGCTCCGTCGGCGTGATCGTCGGCGCGCTCGTCATCCGTTTCACCGGCTGGGCCTGGGTCGATTCGCTCATCGCCGTCGCCATCGGCCTGTGGGTGCTGCCGCGCACCTGGCGCTTGCTGCGCGAGAGCCTCAACGTGCTGCTCGAAGGCGTGCCCGACGACGTCGACCTGCCCGAGGTCGAGCGCGCGCTGCAGGCCGAGGAGGGCGTCGCCGGCCTGCACGACCTGCATGTGTGGGCACTGTCCAGCGGCAAGGTGAGCCTGAGCGTGCACGTCGTGTGCACACCCGACGTGGGCGACCTCGCGCCGCTGATGCTGCGGCTGCGCGCGCTGCTGGCGGAGAAGTTCGATATCCACCATTCGACGGTGCAGGTGGAGCGGGTGCCTTGCGAGCATGCGGGGGAGAGCCATGGGTTCGGGCCTGCGGTGACTGCTGCGGGCTGACGAGAGCGCAGGCAAGCCGCCAAAGAAAAACGCGACAGTCGCACGGGGCGGCTGTCGCGTTTTGCGTTGCACACGGCGCGGGTCGCGCCGGTGGCTTGGCTTACATGATCGTCACGTGGACCTTGTCCTCGACCAGCAGTTCGGCGGTGCCGGCGAGGTTGGTGTAGACGCTGTAGGTCACATCACCCACCGTGGTGTTGCTGCCTTGGGTCCAACCATCGCTGCCGCCGAGCAGATCGACGTCGCCGTTGGCGCCGTTCACCAGCATCTGCACCTTGCCATCGGCGGTGACCATGTCGCGCACGCCACCGGCGAGCACGTCAGCAGCGCTCAGCGCCAGCGTGTTGCCGCCTGCACCCAGGTCGAACTTCTCGAAGCCCTGCACCTTCAGGCCGAAGGCCGACAGGTCGATGCGCATGGCCTTGCCGTCCATCACCAGGGTGTCGATGTCCAGGCCGCCGTCGATGCGCTCGAAGTCGCCGCTGTTGATGCGGATGGTGTCATTGCCGGAGCCGCCATGCACCACGTCGGCAGTGCCGATGGTCGTGAAGGTGTCGTTGCCGGCGCCGCCTTCGAGGCGGTCGGCGAAGCCGAGTTTGGCGATGAGGGTGTCGTCGCTGTCGGTGTAGGCCTGGGTCGGATGATCGAATGGAGCATCTCGCAAAACCTCGGCAATATCCGCAGAAGTCTCGTGGTTTAGGTCTGGAGCAGGAAACTCAAACAAAACAGGAGCCCCGGCCCCCCAAGATAGGCCTTCGATCAAAAATCCGGCGTGAGGGTCATCCACAGAATTGATTCTTATCGAAGAAATTTCTTCTCCTGCCTTAGCCTCGAACGAAGTTTTCTGAAAGACTTTCCCCGCATGGCCTTTGATCGGCACTTGACCTAAAAGAACTCCCTTGATGTTGAAGTATGAAACTAAGTGGCCATCGGTTTGAGCGGTTTGGAGAAATGAAACCTCCTTGGCGGGAGAGGGTAATTTCAGTGTGACCGAGGCGTTGTCGAGGATCCAGAGGCTGTTTTTCTGATTGGCAACAGACACATTCGGATCAGATGGGTAAAGGTCGGATTCATCCGTAGTGCTAAAAATTCCAGTAATAGTGACGCCTGACGTCAAGGTGACCCCAGATGCGCTGTTTTGTTTGAGTCCATTGAAATTTTCAAACCCGCCCAAAGAGACAAAAAGATCAAAGCTCTCAGAAGATGCACTGATATTTTCAGCTTGATCCACTGCGGTGACGATGAACTTGTGCACTCCAGCGCTCAATGCCGTACCCGGCGTGTACATCCAGTCGCCCGAGGAGTTGGCTTGCACACGTGCGATCTCGACACCCTTGTCATAGATCACCACGGTGCTGTTCGCCTCGGCCTTGCCCTTGAAGTCAGGCTTGTCGTCGTCTGTGGTCGCCCCGCTGATCAGATTGCCAGTTGTTCCTACGTCGTCATACACCGACACGATGGTCGGCGCTGCTGGCGGCGCGGTGTCCACTGTCAGGTCGAAGATCGGCGTGCGGGCGCTCTCGCTGCCGCCCATCGGGGTCACGGAGGCGCTCAGGCTGTGCAGCCCTTCGCTCAGCGACGTGCCCGGTGTGAGGTTCCAGTTGCCCTTGGCGTCGGCCACGGTTGAACCCAGCAGGGTGCTGCCGTCGTAGACCTTCACAGTGCCGCCGGGGGCGGCCCTGCCGTTCAGGGTCGGGGTGGCATCGTCGGTGAACCCACCCTTGGCGATGGCACCGGTGACCGCGCCCACGTCGTCCATCACGCTGTCGATGCTGATCTGCAGCGTGACCGTCACGCCTTGCTGCACCAGCAGGTCGGCCTTGAAGCCCGAGTGCGCGTACACCTCGTACACCACGCCGTCGATGGTCACGTTGGCGCCCTTGACCCAGTCGCCCGGGTCGGTGCCGTTGGGCAGCAGGTCGAGCAGCGACACGGCATCACCCGCATTGCCCTTGACCATCATCTGCACGCGGCCGTTGGCCATGAACTGGTCGACGGCGCCGTTTTCCATCACGTCGCCCAGCGACAGGTTGAGCGTGTTGTTGCCCGTGCCGGTGATGTCGACGGTTTCGATGGAGCTGACCTTGTGGCCGAGGCCGGTCAGGTCGAGGATCTGGTTGGCGCCGGTGAGCTTGAGCGTGTC
>NZ_CALRZC010000260.1:0-11138 GCF_943372545.1 Variovorax sp. YR752
GCGCAGCGCGACGGTGTCGCCCGCCTTCACTGCGCGCGAGGCCTTCGCCACGTCGCCGTTGACCTGCACGCGGTTCTTGCCGATTTCGTCGGCCGCCAGCGAGCGGGTCTTGTAGAAGCGCGCGGCCCACAGCCACTTGTCGATGCGCAGACGGTCCATGAAGGTCGGAAAAGAAAGGTCAGCCATTGTGGCGCGACAGCGGCAGCCGCACCACGGCGTCGAGCCCGATCACGGTACCGCCGGCGCCGGGCGCGGTGCGGTTGTCCAGGCTGATGCGCCCGCCCAGCGCGAGCACGATCTCGCGGCAGATCGCCAGGCCCAGGCCCGAGCCGCTGGAGGTGTTGCCCGCCGCGAACGGCGCGAACAGGCGCTGGCGCAGTTCGGTCGAAATGCCCGGGCCGTCGTCGCGCACGGTGAGCACGGCCTCGTCGCCTTCGGCGTGCACGCGCACCGAGAGCGGGGCGCCCAGGGGGCTGTGCTTGATGGCGTTGTGCAGCAGGTTGCGCGTGAGCTCCTGCAGCATCCACTGGTGCGCGCGCACCGTCACCGCGTCGTCGGCGGCCAGTTCGAAGTCGAGTGCCTTGTCGGCCACGAGCGGCGACAGATCGAGCGCGATGTGGCGCACCGCGTCGCCCAGGTCGAGCACGGCTGACTCGGGCTGCTGGCGCAGCTGCTCCACCTTCGCGAGCGACAGCATCTGGTTGGCCAGCGCGGTGGCGCGTTCGACGGTCTGGCTGATTTCAACCAGCGCCTGCTCGGGCGCGACGTCGCCCCGGCGTGCCGACTGCACCTGCGCCTTGAGCACCGCCAGCGGCGTGCGCAGCTGGTGGGCGCTGTCGCGCACGAAGCGCTTCTGGTGGTCGAGCAGGCGCTGCAGCCGGCCCATGACCTCGGTGGTGGCGTCGATGAGCGGGCGCAGCTCGGCGGGCGCGCCGGGCGCATCGATGGGCGACAGGTCGTCTTCCGGGCGCCGTTCGATGGCTTCGCCGAGTTCGCGCACCGGCCGCGTGGCGCGCTGCACGACGACCACGGTGACGAGCGCGATCACGCCCATCAGCAGCAGCTGGCGCCAGAGCATGTCGAGCAGCAGCTTGCGCACCAGGGTCTCGCGCAGCTCCAGCGTCTCGGCGACCTGCACCACGGCCATGCCGCGGCCGCGCGCGCTGGCGACCGGCTGCAGCATCACGGCGACGCGCACCGGCTGGCCGCGAAACTCCGCGTCGTAGAAATCGACCAGCGCTGCATAGGCGCCGCGGTCGGGGATGCGGCCGCGCCAGAACGGCAGTTCGGCAAAGCCCGAGACCATCTCGCCGTCGAGCGCCGACACGCGATAGAACAGGCGGCTGCGGTTGTCGGCCTCGAAGGCCTCGAGCGCGGAGTAGGGCACGATCGCGCGCAGCCGCGCCATGTCGTCGTAGCCTTCCACGTCGAGCTGCTCGCCGATGGTCTTGGCCGAGGCCAGCAGCGTGCGGTCGTAGGCCGTGGTGGCGGCGGCCAGGCTCTGTCGGTACAGGCTCACGCTGTTGATCACGACGAACACCGCCACCGGCACGAGGATGCCGAGCAGCAGACGTGCGCGCAGGGACGACATCATCTGCCGCATGCCTGCCGTCAACTCTCGGCCCGCAAGAGGTAGCCCAGGCCGCGCATCGTCATCAGCACCGTGCCCGTGCCGACCAGCTTCTTGCGCAGGCGGTACACGACCACCTCGATCGCTTCGTACTGCACGTTGGCTTCGCCCGGAAACACCAGTTCGAACAGGCGCTCCTTGGTGACGGCGTGGCCGGGCTTCATCATCAGTGCCTTGAGCAGGGCGAGCTCGCGCGGCGTGACCTCGAGCAGGTCGGCGCGGTGGTAGATGGCGCCGTTGTCGGGCTCGAAGCGCAGGCTGCCGACCTCCATCGGATTCATCGTTGCCGCGTCGGACCCGGCGCTCTGGCTGCGCCGGCGCAGCGCGCGGATGCGGGCCTCGAGCTCGTCCAGGTCGAAGGGCTTGGGCAGGTAGTCGTCCGCACCGGCGTTCAGGCCCATGATGCGGTCGCCCACCGTGCCGCGCGCGGTGAGCAGCAGCACCGGCGTGCGCAGGCCCTCGGCCCGCGCCTGCGCCAGCACCTGCAGGCCGTCGACGTTGGGCAGGCTCAGGTCGAGGGCGACCACGTCGGGCTCGATGGCGCGCCATTGCGTGAGGGCCTGTGCGCCGTCGCCGCAGATGCGCACGTCGATGTGCCGGCGCCCGAGCGTGCGCTGCAGGGTGAGTTGCATCGAGGGGTCGTCTTCGACGAGCAGCAGCTTCATACGGGGCGCAGGATCGGGAGGGGCGGAGGGGGAGCTTCTTCGGTGTTTTCCCCAGTCTGGTGGACAGCCAACTGACAGCGGGGCGGCGCATGATAGCGGCTCAGGTCCAAGTCAGGTTCCACCCGTTCCCAAGTTTTGAGGAGACACCAACGATGCGTCGCGATACCTTTTTGAAGTCCCTGGCCGCACTGGCCGCTGCCGGCGCCTTGCCGCTGTCGGCGCGCGCTGCCGCCAACGTCAAGATGATGATCCCCGCCAACCCGGGCGGCGGCTGGGACACCACCGGTCGCGCGCTGGGCAAGGCCCTGACCGATGCCAAGGCCGCCGACACCGTCGCCTACGACAACAAGGGCGGCGCCGCCGGTGCACTGGGCCTGGCCCAGTTCGTCAACGGCTCCAAGGGCGACGCCAACGCGCTGATGGTCATGGGCTCGGTCATGCTGGGCGGCATCATCACCGGCAAGCCGCCGGTCAACCTGTCGCAGGCCACGCCCATCGCGCGCCTGACCACCGAATACAACGTGTTCGTGCTGCCGTCGAACTCGCCGTTCAAGACCATGAAGGACGTGGTCGAGCAGCTCAAGAAGGACCCGGGCAGCGTCAAGTGGGGCGGCGGTTCGCGCGGCTCCACCGAGCACATCGCCGCAGCCATGATTGCCCAGAAGGTCGGCGCCGATCCGTCGAAGATCAACTACGTGGCCTTCCGCGGAGGCGGTGAAGCCACCGCCGCCATTCTGGGCGGCAACGTCACCATCGGCGGCAGCGGCTACAGCGAGTTCGCCGAGTACATCGCCGCCGGCAAGATGAAGGCCATCGCCGTCACCTCGGCCCAGCGCCTGCCGGGCATCAACGTGCCCACGCTGAAGGAGCAAGGCATCGACGTCGAAATCGGCAACTGGCGCGGCGTGTACGGCGCGCCCGGCATCTCGGCCGAGCAGCGCAAGGCCCTGACCGAGATGGTGCTGGCCGCGCTCAAGAGTGCCTCGTGGGCCGAATCGCTCAAGAAGAACGCCTGGACGCCGGCCGTGCTGTCGGGCGACGCCTTCGCCAAGTTCGTCGACGACGACTTCGCCGCCCTGCG
The DNA here is from genome assembly GCF_943372545.1 of Variovorax sp. YR752. Lineage (NCBI taxonomy): Bacteria > Pseudomonadati > Pseudomonadota > Betaproteobacteria > Burkholderiales > Comamonadaceae > Variovorax > Variovorax sp. YR752. The sequence goes on from NZ_CALRZC010000260.1 coordinate 3,377, forward strand.
CGCCATCATGGTCAAGTCCGGCATGGTCTGAGTTTGGTTCGCCCCCAGGCTGCGCGCACTTCGTGTCGCGCGCGCCAACCCCCTTCCGGGGGCAACACCAGCGGCCCGGCAAAGCCGGTTCCGCGGTGTTTCTGGAAGGGGCCTTCTTTCCCCTGACTGCGGGAGCAAAAAATGACAACTCCAGAATCCTCGGTCTCTCACGCTGCTGAGGCCACCTCCGGCGCGGCCCCCTGGCCGCAATACCTCGTCGGCGTCGGCGTGCTGCTGACCGGCGCTGCGCTGGCCTACGGCGCCATCGACATATCTTCCGAAGCCGGCTACGGCGGCGTCGGCCCCAACTTTCTCCCGTGGATGGTCTCGATCGTCCTGATGGTCTGCGGCGCGTGGATCACCTGGGAAGCGTTCAGTGGCGGCTTCCGCGAACTCGACGCACCGTCGGGTGCCGACAAGGGCTACTGGCCCGGCTTCGTCTGGGTGGCGGCGGGTCTGCTGCTCAATGCAGCGCTCATCACCAGCATCGGCTTCATCCTGAGCTGCACGCTGTGCTACCTGCTGGCTGTGCAAGGCCTGCGCCGCGCCGCCGGGCAGGCGAAGGTCAACGCGCCCGCCACCTGGGTCACCGACTTCCTGACCGGCCTGGCGATCTCGGCGCCGGTCTTCTGGATGTTCACCAAGTTCCTGGCCATCAGCCTGCCGGGTCTCACCAGCACCGGCTGGATCTGAGCGGAGCGACGTCATGGATATCTTCAACGCACTGATGACCGGCTTCGCGGCCGCGATCACCCCCATCAATCTGCTGTGGTGCCTCATCGGCTGTGCCCTGGGCACGGCCGTGGGCGTGCTGCCCGGCATCGGCCCCGCCGTGGCGGTGGCGATGCTGCTGCCGATCACCGGCAAGGTCGACATCACGGCCTCGATGATCTTCTTCTCGGGCATCTACTACGGCGCCATGTACGGCGGCTCGACCACCTCGATCCTGCTGAACACGCCCGGTGAAACCGCCAGCATGGTCACGGCGATGGAGGGCAACAAGATGGCCAAGAGCGGCCGCGCGGGCGCTGCGCTTGCCACCGCCGCCATCGGCTCCTTCGTGGCCGGCACCATTGCCACCGTGGTCGTCACGCTGTTCGCACCCTTCGTGGCCGACTACGCGGTGCGCCTCGCGGCGCCCGAGTACTTCCTGCTGATGCTGCTGGCCTTCACCACCGTGAGCGCGGTGCTTGGCAAGAGCACGCTGCGCGGCATGACGGCGCTGTTCGTCGGCCTGGCCATGGGCTGCGTGGGCCTGGACCAGATCACCGGCCAGGGCCGCTACACCGGCAACATGCCCGAGCTGCTCGACGGCATCGAGATCGTGCTGGTGGCGGTGGGCCTCTTCGCTGTGGCCGAGGTGCTGTACGCCGTGCTGTACGAAGGCCGTGTGGTCGAGGGCCAGAACACGCTGACCCGCGTGCACATGACCGCGCGCGACTGGAAGCGCTCGATTCCCGCGTGGCTGCGCGGTGCGGCCATCGGCACGCCCTTCGGCTGCATTCCGGCCGGCGGTACCGAGATTCCGACCTTCCTGAGCTACGCGACCGAGAAGAAGCTGGCCAAGGACAAGGATGCCAAGGCCGAGTTCGGCACCACTGGCGCCATCGAAGGCGTGGCCGGCCCCGAAGCGGCCAACAACGCCACCGTGACCGCCGCGCTGATCCCGCTGCTCACGCTGGGCATTCCCACGTCGAACACCACGGCCATCATGCTGGGCGCGTTCCAGAACTACGGCATCCAGCCGGGCCCGCAGCTCTTCACCACGTCGGCCGCACTGGTCTGGGCGCTCATCGCCTCGCTGTACATCGGTAACCTGATGCTGCTGGTGCTCAACCTGCCGATGGTCGGCCTGTGGGTCAAGCTGCTCAAGATCCCGAAGCCGCAGCTGTACGCCGGCATCCTGATCTTCGCGACCGTGGGTGCGTACGGCATGCGCCAGAACACCTTCGACCTGTTCCTGTTGTTCGGCATCGGCCTGCTCGGCGTGGTGATGCGGCGCTTCGACTTCCCGACCGCCCCCGTGGTGGTCGGCATGATCCTCGGCCCGCTCGCCGAAGCCAACCTGCGCAACGCCATCGCCATGGGGCAGGGCAGCCCGGTCGTGTTCTTCCAGCGCCCCGAGTCGATCGTCGTGATCGTCGTCATCGTCGCCGTGCTGGTGCTGCCGCGCCTGGCCAAGCGCATGAGCGAACGCAAGCTGAAGCGATTGGCGCAGCTGGACGCCTGACGCGACAGACAGCCCCTTTTTCTGATTCACATGCCGCGGGCGATTGGCGCCCGCGGCATTTTTTTTGGTCGCTCAGTTCAGCGCTGCGGTGCCTCGACCAGGTCGTCGTCGATGTGCGGATCGGCCGGCTGCCCGCGCAGCTTGCGCACGGTGCGCCGTATCCAGTGCTCGATGTCGTCCACGTAGGTGAACACCGCCGGCACCACCAGCAAACTCAGCACCGTGGAGGTGATGAGCCCGCCGATCACCGCCATCGCCATCGGGGAGCGGAAGCTCGAGTCGGCGGTGCCGAAGCCGACGGCAATCGGCAGCATGCCGGCGCCCATGGCGAGCGTGGTCATGATGATGGGCCGCGCGCGCTTGTGGCAGGCGTCGCGCAGCGCGTCCCAGCGGCTCATGCCGTGGTCGCGGCGCGCCACGATGGCGTACTCGACCAGCAGAATCGAGTTCTTCGTGGCAATGCCCATCAGCATGATCAGGCCGATCAGCGACGGCATCGACAGCGCCTTCTGCCCGATCAGCAAGCCCACGAAGGCGCCACCCAGTGCGAGCGGCAGCGCGCACAGGATGGTCACCGGGTGCAGGAAGTCCTTGAACAGCAGCACCAGCACGATGTAGATGCACAGCACGCCCGTGAGCATCGCCAGGCCGAAGCTGGCGAACAGCTCGGTCATCACTTCGGCGTCGCCCACCTCGGCGATGCGCACGCCGGGCGGCAGCTTCTGGATCGAGGGCAGGGCCTCGACGGCGGTCTTGGCGTCGCCCAGGCCCACGCCCGAGAGTTCGATCTCGAAGTTGACGTTGCGCGAGCGGTCGTAGCGGTCGATGACGGCCGGGCCGCCTTCCATCGTGAGCGAGGCCACCTGGCTCAGCATGACGGGGCCGCGCGCGCCCGGCACCGACAGGCGCCCGATCAGGTCGAGGTCTTGTCGCGCCGAGTCTTCGAGCTTCACCACGATCGGTACCTGCCGCTGCGCGAGGTTGAGCTTGGCCAGCGCCTGGTCGTAGTCGCCCAGCGTGGCCACGCGCAAGGTTTCGGCGATGGCCGAGCTGGTCACGCCGAGGTCGGCGGCGCGCGCGAAGTCGGGACGCACGGCGATCTCGGGGCGGATCAGGCTCGCGGTCGAGGTGATGTTGCCCAGGCCGGGAATGGTGCGCAGGTCTTTCTCGACCGCGCCCGCGGCAGCCGACAGCGCCGCCGGGTCTTCGCCCGTGAGCACCAGGATGTACTTCTCGCCCGAGCCGCCCAGGCCCACGGTGCTGCGCACACCGGGCAGGGTTTCGAGCGCGGTGCGGATCTCTTTCTCGATCAACTGCTTGCGCGGCCGGTCGCCGCGCGGGTCGAGCTGGATCGTCAGCGTGGCCTTGCGCGTCTCGGGCGTGCCGAAGTTCGCGAACGGGTCGCCGCCCGCGCTGCCGCCCGCCACCGTGGTGTAGACGCTCTTCACGTGATTGATCTGCATCACGCGGCGGCGCGTTTCCTCGGCCGCGGCCGTGGTCTGCGCCAGCGTGGAGCCCGGCGGCAGGGACAGGTAGACCTGCGTCTGCGAGTTGTCGTCGGCCGGAATGAAGCCGGTCTTGAGCAGCGGAATCATCGCCAGCGAGCCGAAGAAGAAGAGGGTGGCCATCACCATCGTCTTGAAGCGGTGGTGGGTGCTCCACTCCACGGCGCGCATGTACCAGCGCAGCCAGCCCGGCTCCTTCTCCTGCGTGAGGATGGGCTTCATGATGTAGGCCGCCATCATCGGCGTGAGCACCCGCGCCACCACCAGCGAGGCGAACACCGCGAGCGACGCGGTCCAGCCGAACTGCTTGAAGAACTTGCCGGCCACGCCGCTCATGAAGGCCGTGGGCAGGAACACCGCAATGAGCGTGAAGGTGGTGGCGATCACGGCCAGGCCGATTTCATCCGCCGCCTCCATGGCCGCCTGGTAGGGCGACTTGCCCATGCGCAGGTGGCGCACGATGTTCTCGACCTCCACGATGGCGTCGTCCACCAATATGCCGACCACCAGCGAGAGCGCGAGCAGCGAGATCACGTTGACCGAGAAGCCCAGCAGGTGCATGCCGATGAAGGCCGGAATCACCGACATCGGCAGCGCCACCGCCGAGACGAAGGTGGCGCGCCAGTCGCGCAGGAAGAGCCACACCACGATCACCGCGAGGATGGCGCCCTCGTACAGCAGGTGCAGCGAGCCGTCGTACTCTTCTTCCACCGGGTCGACGAAGTTGAAGGCCTCGGTCAGCTCGATGTCGGGGTGCTGCACGCGCAGGTCGGCCAGCGCTTTCTGAATGGCGCGGCCCACTTCCACCTCGCTGGCGCCGCGGCTGCGGGCCACCTCGAAGCCCACCACCGGCTTGCCGTTGAGCAGCGCGGCGGCGCGGGGTTCGGCGATGGTGTCGCTGATGCGCGCCACCTGGTCCAGGCGGATGCGGCGGCCGTCGCTCAGCGCGATCTGCATGTCGGCGAGCTGGTCGGCCGACTGCACGGTGGCCATGGTGCGCACCGGCTGTTCGCTGCCGCCCAGGTCGATGCGCCCGCCCGCGCTTTCGGTCTGCACCTGGCGCAGCTGGCGCGAGATGTCGGCGGCCGAGGCGCCCAGTGCCTGCAGCTTGCTCGGGTCGAGGTCGATGTGCACCTGGCGCGTGACGCCGCCCACGCGGTTCACCGCGCCCACGCCGGGCAGCGCGAGCAGCTTCTTGGTGATGTCGTTGTCGACGAACCAGCTCAGCGCCTCGCCGTCCATGCGCGACGACGCGATGGTGAAGGCCAGCACCGGCTGGGCCGCGAAGTCGAGCTTGGTGACGACCGGGTCGCGCACGTCGGCGGGCAGGTCGGCGCGCACCTTCTGCACGGCCGAGCGCACGTCGTCGACGGCTTCCTGCACGGGCTTCTCGAGGCGGAACTCCACGATCAGCGTGGCAGCACCGTCCTGCACCTTGGTCGTGATGTGCTTCAGGCCCTGGATGGTGGCGATGGAGTTCTCGAGCTTGCGCGCGACGTCGGTTTCGAGCTGCGAGGGCGCGGCGCCGGGCAGCGAGGTCGAGACGGTGACGGTCGGCAGGTCGATGTCCGGGAAGTTCTGCACCTTCATGGCGTTGAACGACAGCAGCCCCCCGAAGGTGAGCAGCACGAACAGCATCACCGCCGGAATGGGGTTGCGTATGGACCAGGCGGAAACGTTCATGGCGTGTCCTTTGTGCTTGCTTATTTAGGAGACGGGGCAGATGCCGCCGTCTTCGCTGGCGTCGCCGTGGGCGTGGCGTCCACCACGCGCACCAGGTCGCCGTCGTTGAGGAAGCCCGCGCCCTGCACCACGATCTGCACACCCTCGGGCAGTGCGCTGGTGATCTCCACGCGGTCCTTCAGGCGGCGGCCGGTCTGCACCTTCAGCTGCGCCACGCGGCCGTCGGGCAGCAGCGTGAAGACGTTGTTGAAGCCGTCGCGCGGCACGATCGCGCTTTGCGGCACGGTCGGCGCGGAACTGCGGCCCAGCTCGAAGTCGCCGCGCGCGAACATGCCGGCCTTCACGCCGGTGTTCTGCTGCACGTTGGGCAGGTCGACATAGACCAGCGCCGCGCGCGTCTGCGGATCGACCGTGGGCGCGATGCTGCGCACGGTGCCCTTCACCTGCGCGCCGCTGGCGCTGACCACGAAGGCCGGCGTGCCCACGGCGATGCGGCCCAGCTCGGCCGAGGTGACTTCGGCGCGCCATTCGAGCCGGCCCTGGCGGATCAGTCGGAACAGCTCGGTGCCGGCGGCCACCACGCTGCCGACCGTGGCGGTGCGCGCGGAGATCACGCCGTCGTCCGGCGCCAGCACCTGCGTGTTGCGACCGCGCACCTGCTGGGCGGCCAGCACGGCCTCGGCCGCTTCGGCGCGCGCCTTGGCGGTCTGTTCGGTGGTCTGGTACTGGTTGATCTGCTGCTGGCTCAGCGCGCCCGTGGCCTGCAGCGTGCGGGCGCGCGCGGCGTTGCCGGCGGCATCGGCGGCCGAGGCGCGGGCCTCGGCCAGCGAGGCGCGGGCCTGTGCGATGTCGGCCTGCACCGTCTCGGGCGAGAACACCGCGAGCACCTGGCCCTTCTTCACGGTGTCGCCGACGTTGACGCGCACCTCGGCCAGCTTCAGGCCGTTCGACTCGGAACCGATCACGGCCTCCTGCCAGGCCGCCACGTTGCCGTTGGCGGCCAGCGTGACGGTCAGCTCGGTGGCCTCGGGTTTGGCGACCGAGACGGTCAAGGCCGGCCGCTGGGCGGGGCCTTTTGCCGCAGGCGCAGCCTTGTCGTCGGCCGGCTTGCGGGTGAGCCACAGGCCTGCGGCAACGACGACGATCAGCGCCAGCAGCGCGATGACAAGGGTGGAACGCTTCATTGTTTTCATGGCGACGTCGCGACCTTGGCGGTCGGGGTAGAGGTCATTGGGGACGATGCTTCGGCGGGACGGCTCCAGCCGCCGCCCATCGAGCGGTACAGCGAAACCCAGGCTTCGGTGCTCTCGCGCTGCAGCGAGACGCGCGCGGTCTGCGCGGCGAACAGCGTGCGCCGCGAATCTTCGAGTTCGAACAGGCTGGCCAGGCCGCTGCTGAAGCGGGCCTGGGTGGCGTCGAACGAGGCCTGGTAGTTCTTCACGGCGCTGTCGGCGTCGGTGCTGCGCGCCGTGGTGGCGTCGAGGTTCACCAGTGCTTCTTCCACCTCGCGCACCGCCTGGCGCACGCTGGCGCGGTAGAGCGACACGGCCTCGGTGTAGCGCGCCTTGGCGGCCTCGGAGTTGGCCACGCGCGCGCCGCCGTCGAGCAGCGGCACGGTGAGCGAGAGCGGCCCGACCGTCCAGGTGTCGAGCGATTCGCGGAAACCGCTGGTGCGGATCTGCATGCGGCCGATCGAGCCCGAGAGCGTGAGCTTGGGGTATCGCTCGGCCTCGGCCGAACCCACCTCGGCGCTGGCCGAGGCCACGCCGAGTTCGGCCGCGTACACGTCGGGCCGCTGCGACAGCGCCTGCGCCGGCACGCTGGCGATGGCACCGACCACCGGCAGCGCACGCTGCGTCGGCGAGGCCGCGAGCTTCTGCACGAGCGTGGGTTCGTCGAGGCCGCTGAGCGCCACCAGCGCCTTGCGCTGCACCGCGCACAGGGCACGCTGTTGCGTGAGGCGGCCGGAGGCGTCGGAGGCGCTGGCACGCGCCAGCGCAGCATCGGCCGGTGCGGTAAAGCCGGCGCGCGCCGACAGGTCGGTGAGCCGCGCCGTTTCGCCGCGCGATTTCGCATCCGATTCGGACACGGTCAATTGCAGCTGGCAGGCGCGCTCGGCGAAGTAAGCATTGGCCGTTTCAGCCGCCACGGCGACGCGGGCGTCGTGCCACTTGGCGGTGGCGCTGTCGAGCTTCTGCTGGGCCGCGTCGCGGTCGGCGCGCAGGCGGCCGAACAGGTCGATCTCCCACTTCGATTGCAGGCCGGCCTGCAGCGTGGTGACCGGCGCGATGGCGGTGCTGCTGCTGCTGCTGCT
>NZ_CALRZC010000261.1:0-10958 GCF_943372545.1 Variovorax sp. YR752
CCACCGCGTCGCGGCCGGCCAGCGCGGCGGCGATGCGTGCAACCTGCAGCGCCAGCCAGGGCGCTCGCGCCGAGCCGATGCCCAGCGCCACGCAGGCACTGCACAGGGCCTCGAGCACGGCATCGTCGGCGCGCACCCGGGCGTGAACGGCCCTCGCCCGCGTGACGTCGTCGCGCGTGGGCAAGTCCGGCGTGTCGCTCTGAACATCACGCCAGCCGAGTTCCGTCAGATCGAGCCGGAAGGCCAGCCGCTCGGCGAGCACCGCGCAGAGCGGATCGTCGTCGGCACCACCTTCGTCGAAGGCGACGACGCCGAAGCGCGTGGCGAGCGTGGCCTCGATGCCGTCGCGCGCCACCTGCACCTCGCCGCGGTCGATGGCGGCCGCGAGGCGCGCCGCGGTGCCGGCCGGGATGCGTTCGGCCATCGGCAACAGCAGCACGCCACCGTCGACTTCGGCCAGCAGGCCGCGCTGCGCCACCGGCCGGCCCGAGCGCAACGTGGCCGGCAGGTCGAGGCCGCCGAGCAGGCGTTCATCGCCGATGCCATGCGGCATGCGGCGCAGCGGCGTGCCCTCGGGCAGCAACTCCGTCAACAAGGACAGCCAGCGATCGCGCACCGGCCCCGCGCCGCAGCGCAGCGACACGCCGCCCAGCGCCGCCGGCGCCACGGCGAACAGCGCCGCGGCGAGCGATGCGTCACGCCAGGCGGCTGCACTGGCTTCGTTCATGCGCCGAACTGCTCGGCCAGCACACGCTCCACGCGCACCGTCGAGCCGGCCTCGTCGAGCGGGTCGCGGCGCAGGCGATGGCGCAGCGCCGGCGTGGCGACGCGGCGCAGGTGCACATCGCCGACATGATCGTCGCCCTCGAACGCGGCCAGCGCCCGCGCCGCGCGGATCAGCGTCAACTCGCCGCGCAAGCCATCGGTGCCGAGCGCCATGCACAGTGTCGCGGCACGCTCCAGCGCGGCGTCGCTGGCTTCCACGCTGGCCACACGCTCGCGTGCCTTGACGATTCGCCGGCGCAGTTTCTCCTCGTCCTTCTGCCACTGCGCGACGAAGGCCTCGGGGTCGCGCTCGAAGCGGTCGCGCCGGCGCACCACCTCGACGCGCGTGGCGATGTCCGTCGGCGTGCGCACCTCGACCGACAGGCCGAAGCGGTCGAGCAGTTGCGGGCGCAGCTCGCCCTCCTCCGGGTTGCCGCTGCCAACCAGCACGAAGCGCGCCGGGTGGCGCACGCTCAGGCCTTCGCGCTCGACCACGTTCTCGCCGGACGCCGCCACGTCAATCAGCAGGTCGACCAGGTGGTCCTCCAGCAGGTTGACCTCGTCGATGTAGAGGAAGCCGCGGTTGGCACGCGCCAGCAGGCCCGGCTCGAAGGCCTTGACGCCGTGGGCGAGCGCCTTCTCCAGGTCGAGCGCGCCGACCACGCGGTCTTCGGTCGCGCCCAGCGGCAGGTCGACCACCGGCACCGGCACCTTGTGCGACTTCAGCGCAGCCCCGCCGGCCAGCCGGGCGCGGCAGTCGGCGCAGGGCGAAGCCGGGTCGCAGTGGTAGGCACAACCGAGCACGCCAGACATCTTCGGCAGCAGCGCGGCCAGCGCACGCACCGCGGTGGACTTGCCGGTGCCGCGATCACCGAACACCAGCACGCCGCCCACGCTCGGATCGATCGCCGCGATCAGGATCGCCAGCTTCATTTCGTCCTGTCCGACCAGCGCGGAAAACGGGAACGTCCAGCCCATCGCCTCTCCTTCGGCCACCTGGGCCTTGTCAACGTACGCTGACAGAACTCAGCGATCGCTTGGGGAGACACTGTAGCGCGAGCGCGCCGAAGCGCGAAGCACGGTGGCTCAGTCGCGGCGGGCCAGCAACGTGTGACGCTCGCGCAGCTCGCGCTTGAGCACCTTGCCGATCGCGCTGCGCGGCAGTTCGTCGACGAGGTGCAGCGCGGCCAGCCGCTGCGTCTTGCCGACGCGGGCGTTGAGCCAGTCGCGCAGCGCCTCGGGCGCATCGACATGTGCCTCGCGGCGCACGACGAAAGCCACCGGCGTCTCGCCCCATTGCGCCGACGGCACACCGACCACCGCGGCGTCGGCCACCGCCGGGTGCTCGCGCAACTGCGCCTCGAGGTCGCTCGGGTAGATGTTGAAGCCGCCGGAGATGATCATGTCCTTGCGGCGGTCCAGCAGGATCAGGAAGCCGTCGGCGTCGAAGCGGCCGACGTCGCCGGTGCGGATGAAGCGCTTGCCGGTCGCATCGAGCCACTCCGCCTCGCGCGTCGCTTCCGGACGACGGTGATAGCCGACCATCATGCCGGGCGAATGGCCGACGACCTCGCCGGTGGCACCCGAGGGCAGTTCGCATCCGTTCTCGTCGATCAGGCGCATGTCGGTGCCCGGCGCGGGCCGGCCGACGGTGTGCAACTTGTCAGGATGGACATGCGCCTCGAGCAGGCAGGTGCCACCGCCTTCGGTCATGCCGTAGAACTCGACCAGGCCGCCGGGCCAGCGTTTCAGCACGTCGGCCTTCAGCGCCGCGGAGAACGGTGCGCTGGTGCAGAACTTCATGCGGAAGGCCGACAGGTCGACATCATCGAAGCGCTCGTGCGCCATCAGCCGCTGGTATTGCACCGGCACCAGCATCGTGTGCGTGGCGCGCACACGCTCGGCCAGTTGCAGATAACCGAGCGCGTCGAACTTCGGCATCAGCACCACCTGAGCGCCGAACGCCAGCGACGGGAAGAACACCACCAGCGTGGTGTTCGAGTACAGCGGCGTGGCCAGCAGCGTCACCGCGCCCGGCCCGTAGCCATAGGGCACGCCGCGGCGCACGTGGGCCCAGCGCATGCCGTGCGGCTGCACGATGCCCTTGGGCTCGCCGGTGGTGCCTGAGGAATAGATGATGTTGAAGGGCGAGTCGGGCTGGATGTCGACCGACCGCGGCGCCAAGCCCGGCGGCGCGAGCCAACCGTCGAGATCGGCATCGAGGCGCGTCATCGGCAGTTCGACGCTGGCGAAATCGCCCGCCGTGCCCGCATCGACGAACAGCTTCCTGGCCTGCGCATCGGCCAGCATGCGTTCCAGGCTCGCCGGCGTGCTGCCCGGCGCCAGCGGCGCCACCACCACGCCGGCGCGCAGCGCACCGAGGAACACCACGGCCTGCGCCACCGAGGGCGTGGCGCACAGCGCGATCGCCTCGCCGCTCGCCAGGCCGTCGCGCTGCAGGGCCGCGGCGACGCGGTCCATCAGCGCGTCGAGTTCGGCGTAGCTCAAGGAGGTGGCATCGTCGGCCAGCGCCAGCGCGGCGGGCCGGTCCAGCGCATGACGGCGGATGCACTCCGCGATGGTGGCGAAGGGCGTCTCGGCGATCATTCCCGCTGCTATACCATGCCTGCTGACGAAGGAGATCGATGATGGCGACCAAGCATGCCGCATTCCAGTGGGACGACCCCCTGCTGCTCGACCAGCAGCTCACCGATGACGAACGCGCCGTGCGCGACGCCGCACGCGACTACTGCCAGGGCCGCCTCGCGCCGCGCATCCTCGAGGCCTTCCGCCACGAGAAGACCGACCCGGCGATCTTCCGCGAGATGGGCGAGCTCGGCCTGCTCGGGCCGACCATTCCCGAAGCTTTCGGCGGCGCCGGCCTCAACTACGTGTGCTACGGCCTGATCGCCCGCGAGGTCGAGCGTGTCGACTCCGGCTACCGCTCGATGATGAGCGTGCAGAGTTCGCTGGTGATGGTGCCGATCAACGAGTTCGGCAACGACGCGACGAAGCAGAAGTACCTGCCCAAGCTTGCCAGCGGCCAGTGGATCGGCTGCTTCGGCCTGACTGAGCCCAACCATGGCTCCGACCCCGGCAGCATGATCACCCGGGCGAAGAAGGTCGACGGCGGCTACGAGCTCAGCGGCTCGAAGATGTGGATCAGCAACAGCCCGATCGCCGACGTGTTCGTCGTCTGGGCCAAGGACGACGGCGGGCAGATCCGCGGCTTCGTGCTCGAGAAAGGCTGGAAGGGCCTGAGTGCGCCGGCGGTGCACGGCAAGGTCGGCCTGCGCGCCTCGATCACCGGCGAGATCGTCATGGACCGCGTGTTCTGCCCCGAGGAGAACGCCTTCCCCGAGGTGCGCGGGCTGAAGGGCCCGTTCACGTGCCTGAACAGCGCGCGCTACGGCATCGCCTGGGGTGCGCTCGGCGCGGCCGAGGACTGCTTCACCCGCGCCCGCCAGTACGTGCTCGACCGCCAGCAGTTCGGCCGGCCGCTGGCCGCCAACCAGCTGATCCAGAAGAAGCTGGCCGACATGGAGACCGAGATCACGCTCGGCCTGCAGGGCTGCCTGCGCCTGGGCCGCATGAAGGACGAAGGCACCGCCTCGGTCGAGGTCACCTCGATCATGAAGCGCAACAGCTGCGGCAAGGCGCTGGACATCGCCCGTATGGCACGCGACATGATGGGCGGCAACGGCATCAGCGACGAGTTCGGCGTGGCGCGCCACCTGGTCAACCTCGAGGTGGTCAACACCTACGAGGGCACGCACGACGTGCACGCGCTGATCCTCGGCCGGGCGATCACCGGCATCGCGGCTTTCGCCAACTGAAGCGGAACGGGCGCGCGTGATCCCCTGGCTGCGCGGCCCGCACGACGCGCTGCCCGACACGCGGCGCGCGTTGCCGCCCGGCTCCGACGCGCCGGGGCTGCTGGCCGCCGGCGGCGAGCTGACCCCCGAGCGCCTCACCGAGGCCTACTCCAAGGGTGTGTTCCCCTGGTACAGCGAAGGCCAGCCGGTGCTGTGGTGGTCGCCCGACCCGCGCATGGTTCTGCTGACGGACGAGTTCCGCCTCAAGCGCTCGCTGCGCAAGACGATCGCGAAGTTCATCCGCCCGGCCGGCTGCGAGATCCGCATCGACTCGGACTTCCGTCGCGTCATCACCGCCTGCGCCGGCACGCCGCGCGAAGGCCAGGACGGCACCTGGATCGTGCCGGAGATGGTCGAGGCCTACGTGGCCTGGCACCGCCTCGGCGTGGTGCACAGCGTCGAGACCTGGATCGACGGCGAACTCGCCGGCGGCCTGTACGGCATCAACCTCGGCCGCATGTTCTTTGGCGAGTCGATGTTCTCGCACCGCACCGATGCGTCGAAGATCGCACTGGCCGCGCTGGTGTGCTTCTGCCGCGCGCACGGCGTGGCGATGATCGACTGCCAGCAGCGCACCGGGCACCTGGCTTCGCTGGGGGGGCGCGAGCTTCCGCGCGCCGAGTTCGAGCGGCGCCTGTCCCTTGCTCTGGGGGCCGAGCCGATCGTCGATTGGTCCTATGATCCTTCCCTGTGGCGCCAGCTGGGATTCGGCGCCGATGCCGAGCAGGACACCGGCCCGTGACGCACCCGAAAGAGCTTCCGCTCGCCTCGCTGCAGTTCTACGCCACCGCACCGTATCCGTGCAGCTACGTGGCTGGCCGCATGGCACGCTCGCAGGTGGCCACGCCCAGCCACCTGATCCACGCCGACGCCTACTCCGGCCTGGTGGCCAACGGCTTCCGCCGCAGCGGCATGTTCACCTACCGCCCCTACTGCGATGGCTGCCGCGCCTGCGTGCCCCTGCGTGTGCCGGTGGCGAGCTTCCAGCCGACGCGCAGCCAGCGCCGCGCGTGGAAGCAGCATGCGAACCTGAAGTCTCGCGTGCTGCGCCTGTGCTTCGTTCCCGAGCATTACCAGCTCTACCTGCGCTACCAGGCCGGTCGGCACAGCGGCGGCGGCATGGACCATGACTCGATCGACCAGTACACCCAGTTCCTGCTGCAAAGCCGCGTCAACAGCCGGCTGGTCGAGTTCCGCGAACCCACCGACGACGGCTCGCTCGGCGCGCTGAAGATGGTCTCGATCCTCGACATCCTCAATGACGGGCTGTCGGCGGTCTACACCTTCTACGAGCCGGAAGCACGAGCCAGCTACGGCACCTACAACGTGCTGTGGCAGATCGAGCAGACGCGGGCCTTGAAGCTGCCGCATGTGTACCTCGGCTACTGGATCGATGGCAGCGAGAAGATGGCCTACAAGGCGCAGTTCGCGCCGCACGAGTTGCTGATCGACGGGCGCTGGCAAGCGATGGCACCGGACAGCACCACCGGCGCCGTGCGGGGCTCCTGAGCGCGCCCCGGCGCTCTCAGCGACCGCGCAGCGACAGTCGCGCCAGCACCTCGTCGGCAATCGCGAGGCTGGCTGTCAGACCGGGCGATTCGATCCCGAACAGGTTGACCAACCCGGCCAGGCCGTGTTCGGCCGGCCCTTGCAGCACGAAGTCGCCGGCCGGCTCGCCAGGCCCCTGCAACTTGGGCCGCACGCCGCTGTAGGCGGGTAGCAGCGCACCGTCGCGCAGCTCGGGCCAGTAGCGGCGGATCTCGGCGTAGAAGCCGTCGGCGCGCGACGGCTCGACGCGGTAGTCGATGTCATCCGGCGCGCCGGGCTCGAGCCACTGCACGTCGGGGCCGAAGCGCGCCTGGCCGGCCAGGTCCAGCGTGAGGTGCACGCCGAGGCCGGCCTGCTCGGGCACTGGATAGATCAGGCGGCTGAAGGGCGCGCGGCCCGCCAGCGAGAAGTAGTTGCCCTTGGCGTGGAAGGCGGTCGGCACGTGCTGCGCGGCGAGCCCGTGCATCGCGCCGGCCAGCGCAGGCGCCCACAGCCCGGCCGCATTGACGACGATGCGCGCGGCGATCGGCATCGGCGTTTCGCCGCCGACCTCCACCACATGCCCGGCCTCAGCGCAACGCAGCGCGAGCGCCGGCGACTGCAGCGCCAGCGCACCGCCGGCAGCTTCCAGGTCACCTTGCAGCGCCAGCATCAGCCCATGGCTGTCGACGATGCCCGTCTCGGGCGACAGCAGTGCCGCGGTGCAACGCAGTGCCGGTTCGAGCGCATGCGCGGCATCGGCGTCCAGCCACTGCAGCAGCACGCCATTGGCCGCGGCCTTGGCGCGCACGGCCTCCAGCGACCCGTGCTGCTGCGTCGACGTGGCGACCACGAGCTTGCCGCAGCGGCGATGGGCTACGCCGTGCGCCTCGCAGAAGGCGTACAGCATCTCGCGACCCTGCACGCACAGCCTGGCCTTCATCGAGCCGGCCGGGTAGTACAGGCCGGCGTGGATCACCTCGCTGTTGCGCGAACTGGTGCCGGTGCCGATCGCGTTCGCGCGCTCGAGCACCACGGTCTCCAACCCCTGCCGCGCCAGCGCGCGCCCGATGGCGAGACCGACCACACCCGCCCCGATCACCAGGGCATCGACGCTGTCCATCGCTGCGCACTCTCCCGTGCCAAAAGCAAACGGCCGGGTGGAAGGCCCGGCCGAATCTGCTGTTCTGTGCTTGTCTGTGTGGATCGGTGGTGGGCGGCGAGGGTTTCGAACCCCCGACCCCCGCAGTGTGAATGCGATGCTCTACCCCTGAGCTAGCCGCCCTCGCGATCCGCAGAGCCTTGGATTATGCCACAGCGGCTTCGGCCGGCTTCCAGATCGTCTTGCCGCCGCTGGCCTTGTCCAGCTCGGCGATGAGCTTCGCATGCGCCTCGGCCTCGGCCGCATCGGCGCAGACCACCGGCAGATCGAAGCGCGACAGGTCGATCGCCTCGATGGCGACTTCGGCGGAAGCGGCTTCGACCTCGTCGATGACCAGCGAGTCTTGCCCGCGCGTCATTCGGATGTAGACCTCGGCGAGCAGCCCTGCGTCGAGCAGCGCACCGTGCAGGCTGCGGCTGGCGTTGTCGACCTCGAGCCGCTTGCACAGCGCGTCCAGCGAGTTCGACTTGCCAGGGAACATCTCGCGCGCCATCAGCAGCGTGTCGGTGATCTGCCCGACCTGCGCCTCGAACACGGGCCGGCCGAGGCGGCGCAACTCGGCATTGAGGAATCCGATGTCGAAAGCGGCGTTGTGGATCAGGATCTCCGCGCCGGCAAGGTAGTCCATCAGTTCGTCGACCACCGCCGCGAACAGCGGCTTGTCGGCGAGGAACTCGTCGGTCAGTCCGTGCACCTTGACCGCGTCCTCGTGGCTGGCGCGTTCGGGGTTCAGGTAGAAGTGCAGGTTGCGGCCGGACAGGCGCCGGTTGAGCATCTCCACGCAGCCGATCTCGATGATGCGGTCGCCGGAGTCGGCGTTCAAGCCGGTGGTTTCGGTGTCGAGGAAGATCTGGCGCATGGTGTTCAGGCTCCCGCTTGTCGTGCGCCGCGCAGCCACAGCCACAGACCGGCCGCCACCATCGGCACGCACAGCCACTGGCCCATGCTCATGTTCAGCGCCAGCAGGCCGAGGAAGGCGTCGGGCTCGCGGAAGTACTCGGCGGTGAAGCGGAACACGCCATAGCCGATCAGGAACAACCCGGCCACCTGCCCTCGCCCGCGCTCCTTGCGGCCGTACAGCCACAGGATCACGAACAGCAGCAGACCTTCGAGCAGGAACTGGTACAGCGGCGACGGGTGCCGCGGCAGCATGCTGCCGGACTGCGGGAAGGCCATCGCCCAGGGCAGGCTGGCATCGGCCTCGCGCCCCCACAACTCGCCGTTGATGAAGTTGCCGATGCGGCCGGAGGCCAGGCCTGTCGGCACCGCCGGCGCGATCAGGTCCATCACCTGCAGGAAGGGCCGCGGGCGCATGCGCGCAAACAACGCCATCGCGGCGATCACGCCGAGCAAGCCGCCGTGGAAGGCCATGCCGCCCTTCCAGACCGCGAACACCTCGAGCGGGTGTGCGGCGTAGTAGCCGGGCTTGTAGAACAACACGTAGCCGAGCCGGCCGCCGATCACCACGCCGAGCACGCCGTAGAACAGCAGGTCCTCGACGTCGCGACGCGTCCAGCCCGCCTGCGCGAAGTGCGGCAGCGCCGCCCGGCGGCCGGCCAGCCACAGGAACAGCCCGAAGGCGACCAGGTAGGTGATGCCGTACCAGTGGATGGCGACCGGCCCGAGCTGCAAGGCGATGGGGCTGAACTGCGGGTGGACGAGCATGGGGGCGTGATTGCGGAAACAGTGCGAACGATACCGCAGGGTCTGCCGGCGCTAGCGATGGGCCTCGACGAAGCGAGCGAAGCGCTGCACCGCCGGCGGCGCATCCGGCCGCCACACCAGGCTGGTCTCGGCGCGCGGCGCGCCATCGGCCAGCGCCGCAGGCAAGTCCCGGTAGACGATGCCGGGCCGCTG
The DNA here is from genome assembly GCF_943372545.1 of Variovorax sp. YR752. NCBI lineage: Bacteria > Pseudomonadati > Pseudomonadota > Betaproteobacteria > Burkholderiales > Comamonadaceae > Variovorax > Variovorax sp. YR752. The sequence goes on from NZ_CALRZC010000261.1 coordinate 9,187, forward strand.
CAGCGAACGCATCGCCTGCGGCACCAGCGCCAGGCCGAGCCCGGCCGACACCAGGTTGACGATGGTCTGCATCTGGATCGCCTCCTGGGCGATCACCGGCGTCACGCCGTGCCGGTGGTAGAAGGCCAGCACCGCGTCGTACAGCGAGGGCGCGATCGCACGCGGGAAGATCACCAGCGGCTCGCGCAGCAGCGCAGCCGCCGCCAGACGCTTCGGCGCCGACTCGGGCAGCGCCAGCACCAGCGGCTCGACACCGAGCGACAGGCGCTGCAGCGACGGCGGCAGCGCGATGCCCGGCGCGTGCAGCACGAAGCCGGCATCGAGCTCGTGCGCCGCGAAGGCCTCGAGCTGCACGTCGCCGGTGGCCTCGCGCAGCTCGATCGTGATGCCCGGCTGCGCCTCGCGGAAGGCGCGCAGCCACAGCGGCAGGGGACCGAAGGCGATCGTCGAGACGAAACCGAGCCGGATGCGGCCGACCTCGCCCTGTGCCGCATCGCGCGCGCGGCCGGGCAGCGCGGCGGCCAGCTGCAGCAGCTGCCGCGCCGGTTCGACCAGCGCCGCGCCGGCCGGCGTCAGCGCGACGCTGCGCCGCGTGCGCTCGAACAGCAGCACGCCGAGGCGGCGCTCGAGCTGCTGGATGGCCTGCGTCAGCGGCGGCTGCGTCATGTGCAAGGACTGCGCGGCGCGGCCGAAGTGCAGCGTCTCGGCCAGGGCGAGGAACTGCCGCCACACGCGCAGCTCGATGTCGGTCGTGGCAGTGCCTTCGGCTTTCATATGCGCAGCATATCAATCCGAGCGTCCGGATCGATTGGACGCACGCTCGTGCCGGGCCGATACTTCGTCTCCCCGCCGAAGGAGTGACCGATGAAGATCAACCGCCGTTCCGCCAACATCACCGAGGGCACCGCCCGCGCGCCGAACCGCTCGATGTACTACGCGCTGGGCTACGAGGAAGGCGACTTCAAGAAGCCGATGATCGGCGTGGCCAACGGCCACTCGACGATCACGCCGTGCAACTCCGGGCTGCAGCGCCTGGCCGACGCCGCAGTGATTGGCCTGAAGGAAGCCGGCGCCAACCCGCAGATCTTCGGCACCCCGACCATCAGCGACGGCATGGCGATGGGCACCGAGGGCATGAAGTACTCGCTGGTGTCGCGCGAGGTGATTGCCGACTGCGTCGAGACCTGCGTCGGCGGCCAGTGGATGGACGGTGTGATGGTCATCGGCGGCTGCGACAAGAACATGCCCGGCGGCATGATGGGCATGCTGCGCGCCAACGTGCCGGCGATCTACATCTACGGCGGCACCATCCTGCCGGGCCGCTACAAGGGCCAGGACCTGAACATCGTCAGCGTGTTCGAGGCGGTCGGCCAGTTCTCCGCCGGCAAGATGAGCGAGGAGGACTTCTGCCAGATCGAGCGCCGTGCGATTCCCGGCAGCGGCTCCTGCGGCGGCATGTACACCGCCAACACGATGAGCTCGGCCTTCGAGGCGCTCGGCCTGTCGCTGCCCTATGCGTCGACGATGGCCAACGTCGAGGGCGAGATCGTCTCGATGGTCGAGCGTGCCGCCAGGGTGCTGGTCGAGGCAGTGAAGAACGACATCAAGCCGCGCGACATCGTGACGAAGAAGGCGATCGAGAACGCGGTGGCGGTGATCATGGCCACCGGCGGCTCGACCAACGCGGTGCTGCATTTCCTCGCCATTGCGCACGCCGCCGGCGTCGAGTGGACGATCGACGACTTCGAGCGTGTGCGCCAGCGCACGCCGGT
>NZ_CALRZC010000262.1:0-10932 GCF_943372545.1 Variovorax sp. YR752
GATGCGCCGCTCAGGCCAGGACGCGCTGCTCAAGCAGCACCAGATCCAGCGCCGCCAGACCGACCTCGGCCGCCAGCTCAAGCCGCTGCTGGCCGAGCGCGGCCGCTCGCAGGGCCAGGGCGCGCAGGTGACGGCCGTGACCGTGACGCTGGCCGCCAGTGCCGACGCCGACGTGAAGCTCAGCTACCAGGTCAACGGCCCGGGCTGGACACCGAGCTACCGCGCGCTGCTCGACACCACGACGCGCAAGGTGCGCATCGAGCGCCAGGCGCTGGTGGCGCAGGCCACGGGCGAAGACTGGCGCGGCGTGAAGCTGGTGCTGTCCACCGGCCAGCCGCGCCGCGAGACCACGGGGCGCACGCCGAGTGCATGGCGCATCGGCATCGAGCCGCCGCCGCGCGCGAACGCCGACATGGCGTACATGGCCGCGCCGATGCCCGCTGCCGCTCCGGCCGCCATCGCCGTCGACCGCAAGATGGCCATGGAGCGCGCACGCGAGCCGCTGTTCGATGTGAGCGTGTTCGACAACAGCTTCGCCACCGAATTTGCGGTGCCGCAAAGCATCGACATTCCTTCCAACGGCCAGCGCGTGACGCTGGCACTGGGCCAGCACGAAGACACGGCACAGCTCGCCGCACGCACCAGCCCGCGCGTGGACCCGAGCGCCTTCCTGGTCGCCGAGATGGCGCAGCCCACGGGCGTGTGGCCGGCCGGCCCGATGCAGCTGTACCGCGATGGCAACTTCGTCGGCCAGGGCCGTTGGAACGCGCCGAGCGACGCGAAGCTCACGCTCTCGTTCGGTCGTGACGAACTGGTGCGCGTGCAGGTCGAGCCCGAGCGCGACAACCAGGGCTCGGGTGGCTTCGCGGGTTCGCGTGCCGAGCGCCAGGTGCAACGCGCCTACGTGGTCGAAAACCGCCACCGCACGCCGATCGCCGTGCAGGTGCTGGAGGCCGCGCCGGTGTCGGTCGACGAGCAGGTGCGGGTGACCACACGCTTTGCGCCGCAGCCGGTGGATCAGGCGTGGAACAAGCAGCCGGGGCTGGCGATGTGGCGCTTCGATCTCGACGCGGGGCAGACGGCGCGCGTGTCGGCGGACTACACGATCGGGTATCCGAAGGATGCGCGGTTGCAGATGCGCTGAGCGCGCACCGCGGCGACGTCAGAAGTCGAACTTCGCCGACACCTCGAAGGTCCGCCGCGGCGCCAGCAGCACCTGGCTCGCGGCGCGGCCGGTCCAGGTCGCATAGAGCCGGTCCGTCAGATTGCGCACACGAAAACTCAACAGCGCATTCTTCAGGCGGTAGCTCACCGCCGCATCGACCGTCGTGAAGCCGTTGATGCGAATCTGGTTGGCGTTGTCGGTGTACATCGGCCCGGTGTGGTTCAGCGACGCGAAGTATTCGAACTTCGAGCCATCGGGCCGGTAGGTGGCGAAGACGTTGGCCATGCGCTCGGACACGTTCGGCGGGGTCTTGCCCACACGCGAGACGTTGCCGGCTTCGACCAGCGTGTCGAAGCGCGCATCGAGCGCCGCGAGGTTGCCCGCCAGTGTCCATTCGCGCGTGGGCTTCCACACGGCCGACAGCTCGAGGCCGCGCGACGACTGGCGGCCGTTGTTCACGGTGGTGGCGGCGTTGTTCGGGTCGCGCGAAAGCACGTTGTCGAGTTCGATCTTGTACAGCGCCGCGGTCCACTCCAGGTTGGCTGCGGGCAGGCTCTGCTTGAAGCCCACCTCGGCCTGCGTGCCGCGCGACATCGGGAACGCGGCGTTCGAGGCCGACAGCAGGAAGAGCGAACCCACCGGCAGCGTGGCGTTGGTGTACTGCGCGTACAGGCTCGACTGCGGCGACAGGTCGTACACCGCGCCGATGCGCCCCGAGGTGGCGCGGTAGCTCGCGCCGAAACGCGCGACGCTGCCCGCGTTCAGGTCCCAGATGCGGCGGTCGACCTCGGTGCGGTCGTGGCGCAGGCCGCCGACCAGCGTGAGGTCGCGCATCGGCTTGAGCGCATCTTCCACGAAGACCGAGGCGACCTTCACGCGCGAGAAAGTGTCGGCGCGGTTGCCCGCGCCGGTGGTCAGCGCGGGGTTGTCGTCGAAGTAGCCGGTGTACGGGTCGAACACGGGCACGCGCAGTTGCATGGCGGTGGCGGCGCTGCTGTTCGAGAAGCGGCGCTGGCTGCCGAAGCGTGTTTCGCTGTATTCGCCGCCGACGACGAAGCGGTTGTCCAGCCCGGCGATCTTTCCCTTGTGCGTGGCGTCGAAGCGGTCGAGCCAGAAGTCCTGGTCGTGCGTGATGAGCGTCTGGTCGCGCGCGATGCTGGCCGGCGGCACGAAGGTGGCGCTTTCGGAGTTGCGAAACATGCGCTTCGACTGGTTGGCCGAGAACTCGTTGCGCCACGACCAGCCGCCGCCCGCCTGCCCCGTGAGGCGCGCGCGCAGCCAGTAGGTTTCGGACGAGTTCTCGTCGTCGCGCACGTTGTAGTTGGTGCGGGCCATGCGCCGGTCGATCACGCGGCCGTCGGGCGTGCTGACGACGTTGGTGGGTTGCGTGGCGAAGCTGCGCGGCACGAGCGGCGTGCCCCAGTAGGCGTCGTTGTCGTCGCGCAGGTAGTCGAACGACAGGTCGAGCTTTACCGAGCCGCCCAGGTCCACCAGCAGGCCGCTCGTGAAGTGGTCGATGCGCTCGCCGTTGCGGTCGATGGTGCCCACCTTGGTGTCGTTGCGGCTGTAGTCGAGCCGGTAGGCGCTGGCCTCGCCCAGCGCGCCGCCGAAGCCGAAGGCCGCGCGCGTGGAGCCATAGCTGCCGTACGAGAGCAGCGCTTCCTTGTGCGGGTTGCTGCGGTCGGGCCGCTTGGTCACGAAGTTGACGATGCCGCCGATGGCGCCCTCGCCGTCGAGCACCGAGGCCGGGCCCTTGAGCACTTCGATGCGCTCGTAGTTCCAGGTGTCCTGCACGCGGTTGGTGACGCCCGCGCCCGAGCTGCGCACGCCCTCGTAGAGGTACATGAGGCTGTTGAAGCCACGCAGCGACAGCGTGGTCGGCGACGACGGCGGGCCGCCGCCCGACAGGCCCGCCATGCCGCGCAACGCTTCGCTGAAGGTGCGCGCGCCGCGCTGCTGGATCGCGTCCTGCGACAGGATCTCGACCGAAGCCGGCGTCTCGCGCACCGACAGGCCCAGGCGCGAGGCGGTGCTGCTCGACTCGTCGAGGTGCAGGCTGTTCGCGTCGCGGCTGCCTTCGATGGTGACGGTGCCGAGTTCGGCGTTGCTACTTCGCTCTTGTGCAGAAGCGACCTGGAAGGCGGTGAAGGCGGCCAGCGCGACGGCGGTGCGGGTGAACGGGGTCATGGAACGGTGCAGTGAAGGAAATGGAAAAAGCGATGCATCAGGCGACCGAAAAGCGCCGCAGCCGCCAGGCCGCGAGACCGAACAGCAGCAGGCTCGGCACCAGCAGTTGCAGCACGGCCAGCGCGGCCTGCCCGCGCACGAGGTCGACGGGCTCCTCGTGCCATGCGAAGGTGGGCATGCGCTCGAAGTCGGCCGGCACGAGCGCATCGCGCGCATCGATGCGCGGGAAGAAGAAGGCCTTCCAGGCCTCGTGGTGCGCCACGGTCTGCGCGTCGAAGCGCGCATGGCGGCGCGCGCCGTTGCCGGCCAGTGCGGTCATGCCTTCGTAGGCCACGGCCGCCGGCGACACGGCGCCGAAGCGGCCCAGCAATGCCTGCTGTTGCGCCTGCTGTGCATCGAAGCGCGCGAGCGCGGGGCGGATCGCCTCGTCGACCTCGCGCTGGATGCGGTAGTTGGCCAGCGAGCGGCCGGCGATCTCGATCTTGCCGTCGCGCGGCACGAGGATGGCGCCCTGCCCCACGTGCTGGTACTCGGTGCCCAGCAGGTCCTGGTGACGCTTCATCGCCTCGGCTGTGACCACGCGCTGGCGCGTGGCCAGCTCGGTGCGCGAGGGCGCGGGGCTGGCCTGCGTGACGGCCAGGTTGAGCAGCACCGGCGCGACCAGCACCAGCAGCACCCAGGCGATGACGAGCACCATCGCATTCGTTGCCGACGAGGCGCCGAAGGCGTTCACGGCCACCACCAGCGCGAACCAGAACAGCGCGTAGGCGCCGACCAGCAATGCCCACCACAGCGTGGTGCTGCCCGCGCCGCCCGCCGTGAGCCCCGCATGGCGTGCGATCCACAGCACGGCCACAGGCAATAGCACGGCCGGCCCCAGCAGCACCGCGGCGCGCACCGTGAGCTTGCCCGCGAGCAGCGTGCGCAGCCGCAGCGGTTGCGACAGCAGCAGGCGCAAGGTGCCGTTCTCGCGCTCCGCTGACAGCAGGTTGTAGCTGAGCGCGAAGATCAACAGCGGCAGCAAATAGACGATGACGAAGGCCAGGTCGAAATGCCCGCTCAGCAGGTGCCAGGGGTTCTCGATGTCGCTGGGGTTCATGAACACGACGCGGCTCTGGTTCGTGACCTCGTACTGGCTCGGGAACAGATCGCTCTGCCCCAGCGCGACCGGGCCCAGCGGCGCGGTCGGCAGCAGCACGTGCTGGCCGCCGTAGCTGCTCGCCATGCGCGAGGGATCGGCCGGGTTCTCGAAGGGCGTGGGTTGCGCGGTGCCGGCGAAGATGGCTTCGAGCAAGGTGCGTTGTGCGGTGCGGGTGTCGCGGTCGGCCTGCGCCACCGCCGCCTGCGCGCGGTCGCGCTTGGCGGTCTGCAGCAGGCCATTGCCCAGGGCATAGGCCACGAGCAAGAGGAACAACGCGCCGACGACCCACAGGCCGCGCTCGGCGAGCATCAAACGGACTTCCTGGCGCATCACGGCCAGCAGGCGACGACCTTGGGGAGGATGGATGGACGACATGGGTGGCATCCCCTCTCAGAGCGCGCGCTGGCGCAAGGTGGCAAAGGCCGCAAACGCCGCCGCGAGCAGCAGGCCGACGCACAGCACGAGGAAGCTGCGCGCCTGGTGCCGCAGCGCCCACCCGGCCCCCGGCGGGTGGTAGTCGAAGGGCGGCACGGTGGCCCAGAGGTCGGCCGTGGCCTGGTAGGAAAAGTGGCGATCGCCGAGCGGGTCGGCATGCGCCACGAGGTCCTTGCTCATCAGGTCCTGGATGTTGCGGCGGTGCAGTTCGGCGGCCGTGGTGAAGCGGCGGTGGTGCGAGAAGTCGGTGCCCGCCATGCCCATCGAGAAGCTGCGCACCGCGAGCAGCGGCAGCAGCAGGCCGCTCCACTCCTGCACTTTCTGCTGCTGTTCCCAGGTGTCCCACAGGCGGCCGTAGTGGCGGTCGTACACGGGGTACGAGGCCTGGTCGTCCAGGCGCAGCGCAATGCCCCATTTGCTCAGCGGCACGTCGCGCCCCCAGCGCTCGGTGGTGCCGAAGTTCTGCTGCCAGACCCGGTTCGACACGGCCTTGAGTTCCACGCCCAGGGCCTGGTTGAACTCGAGCCGCGTCGGGCTCGGGAACCACGTGCGCGAGAGTTCGGAGAGCACGCGCGGCGCCATCACGGCCTGCCCGATCCACAGCGCGAGCAGCACGGTGATCGCCATGCGCGAGCTCGACGACAGCGCCGACACGCCCAGCACGAGGCACACGAAGATGCCGAGGTACACCGCGTAGCCCAGCGACCACGCACCCAGCCGCAGCAGCGCATCGATGCGCCCGCCCGGCTCCGCGCCCACCGCCACGGCGACGGCCGCAACCAGCGCCGCCGGCACCAGCAGCACCGCGAGCAGCGCCGACAGCGCAAGCGCCTTGCCGGCCAGCAGGCGCAGCGGCGCCACGCCCAGGCTCAGCGTCTGACGCAGGATGCCCTGCTCGCGCTCGCCCGCGAAGGCGTTGAAGCCCAGCACGATCACCAGCAGCGGGCCGAGCACCTGCAGGATCCATCCGACCGACAGGTTGCCGAAGCGCTGCAGGCCGGTCGCGTCCTGCGCGGCATTGAACTTGACCTCGCTCTGGCGGTGTGCCTGCAGCCACACGGTGCTGCCGATGTAGGGGTTGATGCCCGCATCGACCATCGACAGCGGCGGCTCGGGCTTGAAGGCATGCATGCCCTGGTGCGCGGCGTCGTGCGGATGGCGCTGGTCCTGGTGCAGCCAGTCGCGGTAGTCCATGGCCTGCGCGGCGACCTGCTCGGCATGCGCGCCGCGCTGGTGTGCCCAGCCGACGGCGAGGGCGGTGAAGAGCAGCACGGCCACGAGCCCGCCCGCCCAGTACAGGCGGCCGTCGCGCAGGCGTTCGGTGAATTCGCGTCGAGCGATCCAGCGCATCAGCATCTGATCAGGCCCTCATGTGTTGAAGGTAGAGCGACTGCAGGTCGGTCTGCCCGATCTGCGCGCCTTCGAGGCTCTCGACCAGCCGCCCGCGCTTCATGATCCCGACGCGCGTGGCGGTCTGCTGTGCGTGGAACAGGTCGTGCGTGGTGGTGAGCACGGCCACGCCGCGGTCGGCCGCGCGGCGCAGCAGATCGGAGAACTCGGCGGCGGCGTGCGGGTCGAGCCCGGAGGTGGGCTCGTCGAGCAGCAGCGCCTTGGCCTGCTTGGCCAGCGCCACCGCGATCCACACCTTCTGGCGCATGCCCTTCGAATACATGCTGACGCGCTTGTCGGCGGCCGAGTGGTCGAGCCCCACCTCGGTCATCAGCGCGAGCAGGCGTTCGCGCGGCAGTTCGTGGCCCAGCGCCAGGCCGGCGAAGAAGCGCAGGTTTTCCAGGCCAGAGAGCGTGCCGTACAGCGTGACCTGCTCGGGGATGTACGCCACGTCCTGCTTGGTCGCGACCGGATGGCGCGTGACGTCGGTGCCGTTGATCTCCACCGTGCCGTCGGTCGGCGCAATGAAGTTCAGGAACAGGTTGATGGTCGTCGTCTTGCCCGCGCCGTTGGCACCCAGCAGGCAGTAGATGTCGCCGCCGCGGATGTCGAGGTCGAGACGGTCGAGCGCGGTGTGCGCGCCGTAGCGTTTGGTGAGGCCGGAGGCTCGGAGCATGGCGGAGGGATTCCGATGGAGGGAAGAAAGGAAAGGCGCGCGCAGGCACGCCCCGGCGTTCGCACGCCGATGCGGTCATCGAATGGGGAATGAAGGCGACGGCGGCACGGCCGCCGAATGCTCAGCGTTTGTTCTTGTTTTTCGCGCCGCCCTGCCGCGCCTTGAAGCGCGGGTTGGACTTGCAGATGACGTAGGTGCGGCCGCGCCGCGTCACCACCTGGCAATCGCGGTGGCGCTTCTTGGCTTCTTTGAGCGAGGACAGGACTTGCATGGGCGTGACCAGGGAGTTCGTTCGGACACGCGAATATACGTTATTGCGAATTCATTCTCAATAACTTTATGAGCCTTCCCCGGCAACTCCGGGGCCCGCCGTCGTCAGTGCGGCGGATGCGCCTTGGGTGCTTTCGCGCCGGCATCGACGCAGGCCGCGCACAGGCCGTGCAGCGTGACCTCGTGGTGCGTCACCTGGAAGCCCTTGGGCGCCAGGTCGTGCATCGGCCCCGGACACGCGTGCAACAGGAACACCTGCCCGCAGTGCGAGCAATGAAAGTAGTGATGGTGGTGGTGCCCGGCATCGCCGCCCTCGCCTGCGCCGTGCGAATGGTGGTCGTGCGGATCGGTCTTGCAGGCCACTTCGTAGCGCGCCGGTTCGCCCGGCAACTCGACCTTGGCGATCTCGCCGTCGGCCAACAGCAGCGCGACCTGGCGGTACACCGTCGACAGGCTGATCTCGGGCACGATGGCCCGTGCGTGTTCAAGAATTTCGGGGGCGGTCAGCACGCGACCGGCGTCGCTGAAGGCGGAGAAAACAGCGTTGCGCTGGCGCGTGAGACGTTGCATGTCTCGATGATAGGGGTGGCCCGCGCGGCGTTCAGCGTGCCGCGCGCAAGACCTTCACTCGTCCGCCGTGCGACTGCCGTCCGCTTCGGTCGCCTCGGGCTTCTGCTTGCCCTTCTTCCCACGCGCAGCCTTCTTCGCGGCACGCTCGGCGTCGGCGCGCTGGCCGGCGGCCAGCCATTGGGCGAACTCTTCGGGCGTCTCGAGCGTGATGCGCCCCAGGTTGCCGGCGCGGAACTCGTGCATCACGATCTCGGCGGCCTTCTGCAGGTTGACCTTGCCCTTGCCCAGCAGCGCGCCGCGCTTGCGGCCGATGGTGTCGAGCACGTCCTCGTCCTTCATTTCAGCCAGGGTGGCGGTGTCGAGCTCCGTGAGCTTGAAGCGCGCGACGAGGCCTTCGGCGTAGTTCGCCTTGAGATAGTCGAGCAACTCCAGCGCCACTTCTTCTTCATCGAACGCATTGCGCCCCACCGCGCCGCTGGCCGCGAGGTTGTAGCCGCTCTTGGGCACGATGATGCGCGGCCACAGCATGCCGGGCGTGTCCCACAGGTAGAAGTCGTCGGCCAGCGTGATGCGCTGCTCGAGCTTGGTGATGCCGGCCTCGTCGCCGGTCTTGGCCTTGCGACCGCCGGTGAGCGTGTTGATGAGGGTCGACTTGCCCACGTTGGGAATGCCGCAGATCAGCACGCGCATCGGCTTGGCCATGCCGCCGCGGTTGGGCGACAGCTCGTGGCAGGCCTTGACGATCTGCTGCGCGGGCATGGTCAGGCTCGCATCGAGCCCGATGGCGCGCGTGGCGGGCAGCGCGTTGTAGTGCGCGAGCCAGAGCTTGGTGCGCTCGGGGTCGGCCAGGTCCTGCTTGTTGAGCACCTTGAGCGTGGGCCGCCCGGCGGTGAGCTCGGCCAGCATCGGGTTGGCGCTGGAGCCGGGCAGGCGCGCGTCGAGCAGCTCGATCACCACGTCGATGTCCTTCACCCGTTCGGTGATGGCCTTCTGGGTCGAATACATGTGACCGGGGAACCACTGGATCGCCATCGATGGATGCTCTTTCTTTCGCGCTGTCTGGAAGGGGACCGGCCTCGCAGGCCGGGTGCGCATTGTGAACCGGGAACCGGACGGATTTCTCGCTGCTGCGCTTTTGATAGCAACAACTGGCGTATTTACTGGCCTGAAGGGCGCTGGATCGCCCCTAGAATCCGCGCGCTGCGCCACGCAGCTGTTTCAAGAAGTCACAACGAGGGAGATTCTTTTCATGGTTCAGCGCCTTGCCGCCGCCGCCCTGCTCGCGGCCACCACCATCCTGTCCGCCACCGTGGCGCATGCCCAGCGCCCGTCCCCGCCGCCCGGCCCGCTGACCGACGGTTTCCTGTGCTGCAACATGCGCACGTACGGCGACTCGATCAGCGACATCAACTACGACGAACAGGGCACGCGCATCGTCGCCGTGGGCACGCCGGCGCGCATCACGGCTTACGACTTCCGCTTCTTCAACGTCGATCTCGCGGGCAAGCCCCAGCGCATCAAGAACGACTACAGCCGCAACATCACGCTGATCGACTTCGCGAAGCGCTACGTGGTCACCGAAGACCCGAAGCGCAAGATCGCGAGCTTCCCGCCCGCAGTGGGCGCGGCCATCGTCGCGGGCAAGGTGATGCCCGGCATGACGCGCGAACAGGTGCTCATGGCCATCGGCTACCCGGTGGCCGGCGAGAACCCGAGCCTGGACGCACCGGTGTGGCGCTACTGGCGCGACAGCTGGTCGGAGTTCCAGGTCAGCTTCGACGAGAAGGGCCTCGTGAAGAACGTCGTGGGCGACGCCGTGGCGCTGAGCCGCGTGCTCGCCACGGCCCCTTGAACACACCCTGAGGTCACCCGGGGTTCGTGTGCGCGGCGTGACACGCGCAACACCCCGGAGGGTTTTGCATCGCGCAGGGCGATTCCGCCCCTATGATTTGTCCGAAGCACGGCGCCGCCACGTGCGTCGGCCGGATCGAAACCCCTGAATGGAGTGCCTGCGATGAAACCCGTCTCCGAACTGCTCAAGCGCCACGATTCCGCCGCCTGGCGCACCTCGCCCGACACCAGCGTGTTCGACGCGCTGGCCACGCTGGCGCATTTCGAGGTGGGCGCGCTCATGGTGATGGACGGCGAGAAGCTCGTGGGCTTTCTGTCCGAACGCGACTACACCCGCAAGGTGGCGCTGCAGGGCAAGAACTCCAAGGAGGTGAAGGTCGCCGAGATCATGACGCCCGACGTGATGACCGTCACCCCGCAGACCCAGACCCACGCCTGCATGGCGCTCATGAGCCAGCGCAAGTTCCGCCACCTGCCCGTGGTCGACGGCGACAAGGTGGTCGGCATGATCTCCATTCAAGACCTGATGGACGACATCATTTCCGAGCACGAGCAGACCATCACGCAGCTGACCTCGTACATCCAAAGTTGACGCGCCGGGCTGATGCCCCGTCTGATAAGGGCATCGCACCTACGCACAGGGGTACTCTTAAGGTGCACAGTGAAGGCTCGTTCACCATCCAGCAGGGACATCCGCAATGCAGATTCAGGTCAACACGAGCAATGGCATCACCAACAAAGACACGCTGGAGCGCTGGGCAGACACCGAGATCAAGCAGCACCTGAGCCGTTTCGTCGCAGACGTGACGCGCGTCGAGGTGCACCTGAGCGACGAGAACCATGACAAGGCCGGCGGCGGCGACAAGTGCTGCGTGATGGAAGCGCGCCTGGCGCACCACCAGCCGCTCGCGGTGACACAGCACGCCACCAGCCTCGACGAGGCCTTCCGCGGCGCGGCCGACAAGCTCAAGCGCCTGCTCGACAACACGCTGGGCCGCCTCAACCACCGCGCCCGCGATTCGATCCGCAAGGACGGCGAAGGCTTCGTCGCCGAGTAGTCGAGTCGAAGGTCAGCGGCCCGGCTTTCGCTTCGGCGGCGGCGGGCCCTGCGGCGTCTCCACCGGAATGAGCGGCGGGCGCCGCCCGTCGGACATCCAGGCGTCGTAGAAATCGATCTTGCGATCGACCAGCGACAGCGCCTGCTGCCAGTCGGCAATCGTCTGGTGCACGCGCGCGCGGTGCGCCTCC
>NZ_CALRZC010000263.1:0-10890 GCF_943372545.1 Variovorax sp. YR752
GCCGATCTCGTCCTGCCCGTCGGGACGGTAGAAGCGCGCGCCGAGCCGCGCGAGCTGCTCGTCGGAGAGCGCTTCGCCGTCGTTCTCGACCTCCAGCCGAGACTCGCCGAAGCGCAGCAGCACCGCGCTGCCCACCGGGGCGTAGCGCACCGCGTTGTCGAGCAGGTTGCGCAGCAGCACCGCCAGCAGCGCCGCATCGCCGAGCAGCGGCAGCGGTGCACGGCCGGCGGGCTGCGCCCAGTCGCAGGCCAGCTCGATGCGCCTGCGTTCGGCCAGCGGCAGGCAGTCGCTCATCGCCTGCTCCACCACCTCGGCCCAGTCGATCTCCTGCCGGACCGGCGCCGTGCTGCCGGCCTCCAGCCGCGACAGCGCGAGCATCTGCGTGACCAGGCGGTCGAGCCGCTCCAGGCCGAGCCCGAGCTTGCCTTCGGCCGCGTCGCGGTCCGCACCCGGCGCGGCGCGGCGCACTACGTCCCACTGCGCGCGCAGCACGGCCAGCGGCGTGCGCAGCTCGTGCGCGGCATCGGCAGTGAAGCGGCGCTCGCGCGCCAGCGTGGCCTCGATGCGCGAGAACAGGCCGTTCATCGATTCGACCAGCGGCTGCAGCTCGGCGGGTGTCTTCTCGGCGGGCACCGGCTGCAGGTCTTCGGCGCTGCGCGCGCGCAACTCGTCGCTGAGCTGGCGCACCGGCTCGAGCGCGCGGCGCACGCCCCAGGCCATCGCGGCCAGCAGCAGCGGCAGCATCGCCAGCCAGGGCAGCAGCTGGCCGAGGGTGACGTCGAAGGCCAGTTCCTCGCGCTCATAGGCCTTCTGGCCGGCGGCGACCAGCCAGGCGCCGTCGAAGGACTGCAGGTAGTAGATACGCCAGGCATCGCCGGCGATCGCCAGGTCGACGAAACCGGCCGAGTCGGGCCGATAGGGCAGGCCCACGCCTTCGCGGTCGGACAGCAGCAGGCGCCCGTCGCGCGCCCACACCGCGATCGCCAGGTCGCCGAGGTCGGCCTCGCCGGTCGCGGCACTGGCCGCCGGATGCGACAGCAGCGGCATGTTGCCGTCCATCGGCACGGCGAGCGTGACCTGCACCTGCCGCGCAAGGCGGATCAGTTCGGTGTCGAACAGCTCGTCGACCTCGTGGCGAGCGAACTGCATCGAGATCACGCCGGCGATCAGCCAGACGATCGGCGCGCTGATCAGCAGGTAGATCAACAACCGCCGCTGCAGACTCATGACTGCCCCTGTCCGTTCTGCCCCTCGCCGTTCTCCGCCGCGCCCAGCGCATAACCCACGCCGCGCACGGTGCGGATCACGTCGCGGCCGAGCTTGCGGCGCAGGTGGTGCACGTGCACCTCGAGGGTGTTGCTCTCCAGCGTCTCGCCCCAGTCGTAGAGCTTCTCCTGCAGCTGCGCCTTGGAGAGGATGCGCCCCGGGTGCGCCATCAGCGCCTCGAGCAGCATCAGCTCGCGCGCGGTCAGCTCCACCGGCGCGCCGTTCCATTGCACGCTGCGGCCGGCCGGGTCGTAGGCGAGCGCGCCGTGCTGCCACACGCTCTGCGCGCGGCCGGTGCTGCGCCGGCTCATCGCGCGCAGCCGCGCGGCGAGTTCGTCCAGCGTGATCGGCTTGACGAGGTAGTCGTCGGCGCCGGCATCGAGCCCGGCAATCCGGTCGCTCACGCCGTCGCGCGCGGTGAGGATCAGCACCGGCAGCTCGCGGCCGGCGGCGCGCCACTGGCGCAGCCAGCGCATGCCGTCGCCGCCGGGCAGGCCGAGGTCGAGCACCACGGCGTCGTAGGGCACGCCGGCCAGCGCCGCATCGGCCTGCGTGCCGTCGCGGAACCAGTCGACCACGTGCTGGCGCTGGCGCAGCCCGGTGGCCAGCGCATCGCCGAGCTGGGGATCGTCCTCGACGACCAGTACACGCATCAGGCTTCGCTCTCCGCGGCGATCCGGCGCAGCGCCTGCGCGAACACCTCGGGCGGCTGGCCGCCCTGGATCAGGTGGCGGTCGTTGACGATCACCGACGGCACCGAGGAAATGCCGGCGCCCTGGTAGAAGCGCATCTGCTCGCGCACCGCGTCGGCGTGCTGGTCGCTGTCGATCACCGCGGCGGCGGCCGTCGCATCGAGCCCGGCGCGTACCGCGCAGCGCAGCAGCACCTCGCGCGCCGAGGGGTTCTCGCCCTCGGTGAAGTGCGCCGACAGCAGCGCGTGCTTGAGCACCCGCTGCTGCGTCGCGCCGGCCTCGCCGGCCCAGTGCAGCAGGCGGTGCGCATCGAAGGTGTTGTAGGTGCGGCTGCGCCGGTCCATGCGGAACTCGAAGCCGACCTCGGCGCCGCGCTGCGCGATGGCCTGCTGGTTCGTTGCGACCTGCTCGGCGCTCATGCCGTACTTCTTCGACAGGTAGGGCACCACCTCGGCACCTTCCGGGCCCATGTCGGGGTTGAGCTGGAAGGGCTGGAAGTGCAGCTCGGCGCTCACCTCGCCTTCCAGCCTGGCCAGGGCGATCTCCAGCGAGCTCAGGCCGACGGCGCACCAGGGGCAGACCACGTCGGAGACGAAATCGATCTTCAGGGTTCGGGGCAGCGGGGCGTTCATGGCGCGAGTCTATCGGGCATGGCGCTTGCTGAATGACCGGCTCGCGCACCAAAACGGAGACATCCATGCAACGCCGCCTTCTCATCGCCGGTCTCGGCGCCCTGCTGACCGCCGCCACCGGCCTCGCGCAGGCGCAGAGCGCACTCGACGACGTGCTCGCCAAGAAGCTGATCACGATCGCGATCCCGACCGACTTCCCGCCCTACGGCTTCGTCGGCACCGACCTGAAGCCGCAGGGCCTGGACATCGACATGGCCAACCTGATCGCCGCCAAGCTCGGCGTCAAGGCCGAGCTGGTGCCGGTGACCAGCGCCAACCGCATCCCGTACCTGCAGACCAAGAAGGCCGACCTGGTGATCTCGACGCTGGGCAAGAACCCGGAGCGCGAGAAGGTGATCGACTTCACGGCCGCCTACTCGCCCTTCTTCCAGGCGGTGTTCGCCGCCAAGACGCTGACCGTCAAGGGCCCGGCCGACCTGGCCGGCAAGACCGTCGGCGTGACGCGCGGCGCGATCGAAGACATGGAGCTCACCAAGCTCGCCCCGCCCACGGCCGACGTGAAGCGCTTCGAAGACAACAACGCCACCGTCTCCGCCTTCGTCTCCGGCCAGGTGCAGACCATCGCCACCGGCGCCTCGGTGGCCGGCAACATGATGGCGCGCAACCCGCAGCTGGCCACCGAGTTCAAGTTCGTGCTGAAGGATTCGCCGAACTTCATCGGCGTCGGCAAGGGCGAGGACAAGCTGCGCCTGAAGGTCAACGAGATCATCGCCGCGGCCAAGGCGGCAGGCGAGATCGATGCGATGGCCAAGAAGTGGCTCGGCCGCCCGGCGGGCGAACTGCCGAACTGAGATGCGCGCACGGGCCGCAGCGCCGGGCCGCCCCAAGCAAGGCCCGACCCTCGTGGAGGGTCGCTCGCCGTACTCGGCGAGCGGGGTGTCGTCATGATTGCCCTCGACTTCGGTGCGGTGCTGGTCGAGTGGCCGGCGCTGCTGCGCGGCGCGGCCTTCACGCTCGGCCTGACCGCCATCTCGGCCGTGCTCGGCGTCGGCCTGGGCGTGGCCTGCGGCTGGGCGCGCGCGCACGGGCCGGCGTGGCTGCGCACGATCGTCGGCGTGTATGTGGAGCTGATCCGCAACACGCCCTTCATCGTGCAGCTGTTCTTCATCTTCTTCGGCCTGCCCAGCCTGGGCGTGAAGCTGACGCCGGAGATCGCCTCGGTGATCGCGATGGTGGTCAACCTCGGCGCCTACGCGGCGGAGATCGCCCGCGCCGGCATCGAGGGCACGCCGCGCGGCCAGATCGAGGCGGCGCGCAGCCTGGCGATGAGCGAGGCGCAGGTGTTCCTGCGCGTCGTGCTGCCGCCGGCGCTGGGCCGGGTGTGGCCGGCGATGACCAGCCAGATCGTGATCGTGATGCTCGGTTCGGCGGTGTGCGGGCAGATCGCGGCGCAGGAGCTGAGCTACGCGGCCAACCTGATCCAGAGCCGCAACTTCCGCGCCTTCGAGGCCTTCATCGTCGCCACCGCGATCTACCTCGCGCTGTCGATCGTGGTGCGCCAGACGCTCCACTGGATCGGGCCGAAGTGGATCTTCGGCCGCATGCCGCAGAGCCGCTGAGGAACAGACCATGGTCGACTTCAGCCTCTGGGACATCTTCCGCAACCTGCTGCTGGCCGCACGCTGGACGGTGCTGCTGTCGCTGGTCGCCTTCGTCGGCGGCGGGCTGGTGGCGCTCGGCCTGCTGCTCGCGCGACTGGCGAAGCTGCGCGGCGCCGAGACCGGCGTGTCGGTCTACGTTCAGCTGTTCCAGGGCACGCCGCTGCTGATGCAGCTGTTCCTCGCCTACTTCGGGCTGGCGCTGTTCGGCGTCAACGTGCCGGCCTGGCTGGCCGCCGGCCTGGCGCTGACGCTGTACACCAGCGCCTTCCTGGCCGAGATCTGGCGCGGCTGCGTGAATGCGGTGCCGAAGGGCCAGTGGGAAGCCGCATCCAGCCTGGCGATGAGCTTCGGCGAGACCATGCGCCACGTGATCGGCCCGCAGGCACTGCGCGTCGCGGTGCCGCCGACGGTGGGCTTTCTCGTGCAGGTGATCAAGGGCACGGCGCTGGCGTCGGTGATCGGCTTTATCGAGCTGACCAAGGCCGGCACGATGATCACCAACGCCACCTTCGCGCCCTTCACCGTCTACGCCTGCGTGGCGCTGATGTACTTCGCGCTGTGCTGGCCGATCTCGGCCTGGAGCCGGCGCCTGGAAAGGAAACTGCGTCGTGAGCGCTGAACAACCGATCGTCAAGGTCTCCGCGCTGCGCAAGCGCTTCGGCAGCAACGAGGTGCTCAAGGGCATCGACCTCGAGGTGAAGCGCGGCGAGGTGATCGCCATCATCGGCAAGAGCGGCTCGGGCAAGAGCACGCTGCTGCGATGCGTCAACGGGCTGGAGGTGTTCCAGGAAGGCGCGCTCGAGGTCGACGGCCAGCCGCTCAAGCATGGTGACGCCAAGGCGATGCGTGCGCTGCGCCAGCACGTCGGCATGATCTTCCAGAGCTTCAACCTGTTCCCGCACCTGACGGTCGGCCGCAACGTGATGCTGGCGCCGACGCTGGTCAAGAGCGAGTCGGCGGTGCAGGCCGGGGAACGCGCCCGCAAGCTGCTCGAGCGCGTCGGTCTGGCGGAGAAGTTCGACGCCTGGCCCGACCAGCTCTCCGGCGGCCAGCAGCAGCGCGTGGCGATCGCCCGTGCGCTGGCCATGGCGCCGAGCGTCATGCTGTGCGACGAGATCACCTCGGCGCTGGACCCGGAGCTGGTCGGCGAGGTGCTGCGCGTCGTCGAGGGCCTGGCCGACGAGGGCATGACGCTGCTGATGGTCACGCACGAGATGAACTTCGCGCGCAAGGTCAGCGACCGCGTGGTCTTCATGCACGCCGGCCGCATCCACGAGATGGGCGCGCCGGAGGAACTGTTCGGCGCGCC
Organism: Variovorax sp. YR752; assembly: GCF_943372545.1. NCBI lineage: Bacteria > Pseudomonadati > Pseudomonadota > Betaproteobacteria > Burkholderiales > Comamonadaceae > Variovorax > Variovorax sp. YR752. The sequence continues at coordinate 5,561 of NZ_CALRZC010000263.1, forward strand.
GAAGACGGCGGAGTTGCAGCAGTTTCTGTCGGCGTTGCACTGACGGCGCACCGTACCCAAGCCGGCCGGCGAGGAACGATCCATGAGGGATGTCTGGGCGGCGGGGTTGAGATGCCGCTTGAGACTGGACTGAGACGGTCGCGGTTCGCGTGCGAGTGACCGCCCTGATGCACCGTCTGAAGCGCCCGGGCGCTCCTGGCACAGGAGCCTGCTTGCATTTCAAGGCGAGTGGCAATCTGTGTGTGCGGGGAGTGCTCCAGCCGCGTGCTTGTGGACAGTCAACGCAGTGATGCCTGATCCGGGACGGCCGGCAAGCGATGGGCCGCTTTCCGGAATGCGCGAGAACATGCGGAATCGGCCAGGAGCGGTCCTTGCGGAGGCGTCGCCAAAGCAGACGCTCTGGGTCGCCAACCGCCTCCAGCCCCCGAGAACCTCACGGTGAGAAGCTTCGCGGGCCGCTTGCGTTCAGAATGCGTCCGCCACGGTCGCTCGCGCCAGTTGGGCACGCTGCTCGGCTCGACCGGGATCGCACGTGATTGGATGACATGGTCTCACCGCGTCCTTCGTCTGTTGACCGCATCTGCCTGGGTGGCTTCGTTCTGGATCTGGCCCGGCGAGAACTGCTCACGCTGTCAGGCAGCGCCGCCCCATTGCGGCACAAGGCCCTGGAGGTCTTGTTGATGTTGGGCACGCAGGCCGGACACGTCGTCTCCAAGGATGACTTGCTGGCGCAGATCTGGCCTTCGGTTGTCGTCACCGAGGACTCCCTGACCCAGGCCATCGCGGAGATCCGCCGCTGCCTGGGCGACACGCAGCACCGGTGGATACGCACGGTCGTGCGGCGCGGGTATTGCCTGCAAGTCGAGGCCGCACCGGCGAGCGCCGACGCCGGAGCCGAAACCGCACGGGCACGCGCGGCCTGGCACAACCTGCCGGTGGCTCATGGCCCGCTGCTGGGTCGTGACACCGATCTTTCCGCGGTGCACTCCCTGGTTCTCAGCGCGCGCCTCGTGACGGTGGCCGGCACCGGCGGCATCGGCAAGACACGGCTGGCGTTGGCGGCGGCCCAGAGCGTGGCGGCTGAGTTCAGCAACGGCGGCTGGTGGGTGGATCTCGCATTGGCCCCCGGCGCGCTGCCGCTGGCACCGTCAGTGGCGGCGGCCGTCCGCATCGATCTGCCACCTGGCGAGCCGTTGGTGGCACTCGTCAGTGCCTTGCGCGACGAGCAGGGCCTGCTGGTGCTGGACAACTGCGAACACCGTGTCGACGAGGTCGCAAGCCTGGCGAGCGCGCTGCTGGGTGGCGCCCAGGGCCTGCACCTGCTCGCCACGTCGCAGGAGCCGCTGAAGGTGAGCGGCGAGCAGGTCTATCGGCTCGCGCCGCTCGAATGCCCTGCTGTCGGCGCGACGCTCGAAGAAGCACGCAGCTGTGCAGCCTTTGCCCTCATCGAGCGACGGGCACGCGAGGCCGATCACAACTTCAGCATCGATGGCCGCACCCTGCCAGCAGCCATCGAGCTGTGCAGCCAGCTCGACGGAATTCCGCTTGCGCTGGAGATGGCCGCCGCGCGCCTGCCGGCCGTCGGCGTCGGCGTCGTGCAGCGCTTGCTGGGCGAACGGCTGACCTTGCTCAAGCGCATGAATCGGGGCACGCCGGCACGCCACGAGACCTTGCAGGCCACCCTGGCGTGGAGCTGCTCGCTGCTCGACGATGTTCAGCGCGCGGCGCTCGACGCCCTGGCAGGGTTCTGCGGGCCATTCGAGTCGACCATGGCCCGGATGGTTATGGCTCCGGGCACCAGCGAGGCGGCCTGCGTGGACACCCTGTGTGCACTGGTCGACAAGTCGCTGCTCAGCGTCGAACTTGGCGAGCCGGTTCGCTACCGGCTGTACGAGTCGATGCGCGTGTATGCGTCGGCACGGGTGCGCAACGGCGGTGATCGAGACGCCGCACCTCGCAGGCATGCGCAGGCCATGGCCGCTCATGCCGAGGAACTGCGCAGGGTGGCACCCGAGCTGGCGCATGAAGCGCTTCTCGCCAGATTCGGCCCCAGCTATGCCGACTTCGAGACGGCCTTCGTGCTCGCTTGCGAGCAGCATGACTGCGAGGTAGCGGCTCAGACCTTGACGGCATTGCGCTTGCTCGACCAGCTTCGTGGCGACGTCACGGCTACCCGACGCTGGCTGCTCGCCGCGCGGCCGTTGGCGTTCGAGGCACAGGGAAGAGCGCGGGCGCACATCGAGTTGATGCGCGCGAGCACCGGATGGGTCGAGATGCCCGAGTGGCCAAGCGCGCTGGCTGCCGAAGAAGCCGTGCAAGCCTGGCGTGCGCTGGGTGACGACCCCGCCCAGCTTCATCACGCCCTGATGCTGCTGGGCAAGGAACGTGCGCGGGCTGGTGACTGTGACGGCGCCCAACGGGCTCTGGACGAGGCCGCGACGCTGCGGGCAGCCGGCGGCTCGCGTGCGTTGGACCTGCTCGCGCTCGTGCTCGAAGGCCACGTCTCGGTCTATTGCGGCAGGTGGCAAGAGGGTCTGGATCGACTGCGCGCGGCGTTGGCCCTGGCACGGCAGTCTGGCAAGACTCGGCTGGCGTGCTATGTGCTGATCTATCTGGCCGAAGCGGCAACGCTGTCCGACGATCCGCGGGCCGCACTGCAGTACAGCGAGACGGCGATCCGCGAGGCACGCGCCTGCCGTGCCCAGCAGTACCTGGCGCTTGCGCTGCTGGCGCAGATCGAGGCAGCGCTCGGATGCGATGACGTCCATGCCGCCACCGAGCTCGCGGCCGAAGCCCTGACCCTGGCCGCGCGCTACGGCGTGCACACGGTAGCGGCGGCGGTGTTTTCCTCACTCGCCTTTCGCACCGGGCGGACCTCGATCGCCTGCCGGGCGCTGGGCTACGCGCTGCTCCGACAGAGCGACAGCAACGCGCGTGACGCACGCTATGCGCAGATCCTTCAGGCCCTGCGCAGCCAGGCCGAAGCAGAGCTGGGTTCCAAGACCGTATCGGACCTGCTGCGCTCGGGCGAGCAACTCGGCGGCGACGCACTGTTCGCGCTGCTGAGCCAGGTGATCGGAACGGACTCCACGGGTCCTGCAGGCTAGGGCCTTGGCGGCGCCGGCCGCGCGCAAGCTTCAGACCGATCTCAGCCGGGTTTCAGGACTTCCGCGCCAACGCCGCCGACAGTGTGGTCATGGGGCCGAACCTCACCGGCCCGGAGACCGCATCGTGGACGCACAGACCATCGCGCAGGTGCGCGCCAGCTGGAGTCAGGTGCAGCCGATCCGCTCGGCCGCGGCCGCGCTGTTCTATCGGCACCTGTTCGCCGATGCGCCGGGGCTGCAAGCGCTGTTCCGTGGCGACCTGCAACAGCAGGGCGACAGGTTGATGCAGATGATGGATTGGCTCGTCGACCGTCTCGACGACCCGCCGACCGTGCTGGCCACGTTGGCCGACCTGGGGCGCCGGCACGCCGGTTACGGTGTTCAGGCCTCGCACTACGACCGTGTCGGTGCGGCCCTGCTGCGCACGCTGGCCGATGGCCTGGGCGCGCACTTCACCCCGGCGACGGAGCGCGCGTGGGCCGAGCTGTATGAGCTGATGGCCGACGCCATGATCGCCCCCCTGACCGAAGAGGCAGTGGCTCAGGCGCCGGCCGTGCAAGGCGCGGCATCGCTCGCCGCCGGCGGCGACCGCTGAAGCCGAGGAGCCGCCGCCATGTCGAACCCCGATGTGCTGGGCTGGCTGGCTGCCGGCCTGATGGTCGCGACCTTCGGCTGCCGCGAGGCGGGCGCGATGCGTCCGCTGGCAGTGGCCACCAACCTGGCGTTCATCGGCTACGGGGTCGCGGCGTTACTCGTTCCTGTGCTCACGCTGCACCTGTTGCTGCTGCCCATCAACCTGTGGCGCTGGGCCGAAGTCCTGCGCGCGAAGGAGTCGCTCGTGAAACTGATGAACCTGTTGCGACGTTCGGCGCCCGCCTTGGCGCTGGCAGCCTGTGTGGTGCTGAGCGCGTGTGGCGGCGGTGGTGGCGACAACACCACGCCGTCCTCGACGACCCCGCCCGTGACGTTGACGGAAATCCAGCGCGAATGGACCATCTCGGACATACGCGCCAGGGGCCGCCACTTCGAGCTGCTCGAGAAGGCCGATACCGACCAGAACATCGCGGTGAGCGTGGACAGGGAACTCGACGGCGGCCTGGCCTTCGTGCCGCCGGAGTATCCGGGCAAGTCTCGCCCCCAGGCCGGTGTCTTCTCGCGTCCCGGCGGCATGACCTTTGGGGCCTACGCCGATGCGCCAGGCCTGTCGCCGCTCAATGGCGACGATGCCGTCGGCAGCCAGAGCCTGCTGATCCAGAGCCAGGCCTTTCGCAAGGACGTCGCGGACGCCACGCTCGAGTTCGTGGTCAGTTATGTCTGGATCGATCTGATCGACGACAACCCCGAGCCGCCGACGCACGCGGAGTGCCCCTGGCAAGGCGGGGGCGTGGTCGACTGCAATCGCGTCATGTATGCATGGGTCGACTACATCCTGTTTGCATCGGCCGACGCCGATCGCAGCGGCAACAGCTACGAACGGTACGTTGCCTACAAGGATGGGTTCTTGCAGGTGTCCGGTTGGCGCGACAACTTCAACCACGTCGTAGGCGAAGAAGACAATGGTGCCGCCATCAAGCCCGAACCGCTGTGGGATGCGAGCGACTTCGACGTGCTCCCGGCGTACGACGTCCTGGGCAAGCAGAACCGCCTGTTGGTGATGCTGAAGCGGCCCAAGGTGATCTCGATACCGATCGACACGCTGCCGGTCGGCGCCGAGATCCACGTCCAGACCTTCTCGGTCGCCGAGACCTTCAATCACCGCCAGCGCGAGTCGTTCGCCTCGGCCTACCTGCGCGACCCGGCCAACGCCGGCGGCGCGCCGGGCGCCGAGATCCGCACCAGCGGACTTTCACCCGTGCCGATCCAGAGCGGCACCGTCTTCGACCCCAACGGCGACGACACGCCGCAGTGCAGCGGCGCGCCCGATCCCCTGGCCGGCACGATCGGCTTCGGCCAGGCCTCGTACGCGGAGCCCGAGATTCCGGGCCGGGGTGCGCCGATCACCCTCGTTCGCAGCGGTGGCGCCAAGGGCCAAGTCAGCGTACGGCTGCGCACCCTGGGCGGCACGGCCACGCCGGCGGTGGACTACGAGGCCCAGGACAAGCGCCTCGTGTTCCTCGAAGGCCAGACGAGCCTGACCTTGCGCCTGCCGATCCTGCTCGACCCTACCGACGAGGGCAACGAAACAGTCGACCTCGAACTCAGCGAGCTGCGCGGTTGCGCGCA
>NZ_CALRZC010000264.1:0-10886 GCF_943372545.1 Variovorax sp. YR752
GTCATCGGCGGCCCGCAGGGCGATTGCGGCCTGACCGGCCGCAAGATCATCGTCGACACCTACGGCGGCGCCTGCCCGCACGGCGGCGGCGCGTTCTCGGGCAAGGACCCGTCCAAGGTCGACCGCTCGGCCGCCTATGCGGCGCGCTACGTGGCCAAGAACGTGGTGGCCGCCGGCCTGGCCAAGCAGTGCCAGGTGCAGGTGGCCTACGCCATCGGCGTGGCCAAGCCGATGAACGTGACGGTCTACACCGAGGGCACCGGCAAGATCCCCGACGACAAGATCGCCGCGCTGGTCAACGAACACTTCGACCTGCGCCCGAAGGGCATCATCCAGATGCTCGACCTGCTGCGTCCGATCTACGAGAAGACGGCGGCGTACGGCCACTTCGGGCGGGAGGAGCCGGAGTTCAGCTGGGAGCGCACCGACAAGGCCGCGGCGCTGAAGGCTGCGGCCGGGCTCTGATCGAACGGCTCGGACGAGCCACGCTGACTGACCGGACGGGCGACGAAAGTCGCCCGTCGCGCTTTGGGGCGCGCCGCAAGCCATCGGTGCCGGCAATCCGCCACAGCCTGCCCCGCGCCGCTCCCGCACAATACCCCCACCCCCACCACGGTGCTCGCCTTGCTCCGCACCCTGCGCAGCCACTACCTGCTCGGCAGCCTGGCGACCTTCGTCGCCATGCTGGGGCTGCTTCTGTGGAACGCGCAGCTGCAGATGGAGCGCGCGCTGGACGAACGCTTCGCCGCCGAGCAACAGACGCTCGGGCCGCTCCTGGTGGCCGCGATCGGGCCGCTGATCGTGACGCGCGACTACGCGACGATCGCCGAGATCGTCGCCTCCAACGTGCACGAGGGGCGGCTCAGTCACCTCGAAGTGGTCGACAGCCGCGGCGTCCGTATCGCGCACAGCGGCGACGCCGGCGCCGCCGGGCAGCGCAGCGCGGCGCAGCCGATCGCGCTGGCCGGGCAGCGCCTGGGCGAGCTGCGCTTCGGCATCCCGACCACGGAATTGCAGCAGGCCCGCGACCGGCTGCTGCGCAACAGCCTGCTGATCGGCGCGGCCGTGCTGGCGGCTGGCGCGCTGCTGCTGCTGATCAGCACCACCCGGCTGAGCGACGGCTTCCGCCGGCTCTCGCGGGCCAGCCGCCAGATGGCCGGCGGCGACTACGCGACGCGGCTGCCGGCCAGCCGCGTGCGCGAGCTCGACGAGGTGTCGCAGGCCTTCAACCAGATGGCCGACGCCGTGCAGGCGCAGCTTCGCGCGGTTCGCGACAGCGAGCAGACGCTGCGCGAGCTGTTCGACACCATGTCCGAAGGCCTGGTCGTCGTCGACCGCGAGATGAAGGTCATCGACTGCAACGAGGCGATGGCGCGCATGACCGGCATGAGCCGCGAGGACTTCATCGCCACCAGCGGTTCGTTCGCGGCAACGCCGATGTTCGACGCCGACGGGCGCCCCATCTCGCTGGCCGAGCGCCCGGCCGCACGCGCCCTCGCCACCGGGCTGCCGCAGCGCGGCGCCGTGGTCCGGGTGCAGCGCCAGAGCGGCGCCACGCTCTGGCTCAGCGTCAACGCCACGCCGCTGCGACACGGCGGAACCGGCCAGATCCACGCCGCGTTCTCGACCATCACCGACATCACGCGCCACGTCGAGGCCGAGCAGCAGTTGCGCGGCATCAACGAGTCGCTGGAGCAGCGCGTGCGACTGCGTACCGCGGAACTGCAGCAGGCCAAGGAGGCCGCCGAGACCGCCAATCAGGCGAAGAGCGAGTTCCTCTCCGGCATGAGCCACGAGCTGCGCACGCCGTTGAATGCCATCCTCGGCTTCGCGCAGCTGCTGTCGCTGACCCTGGAGTCGGACGCCGAGCGCGAGCGCGTGCGCCAGATCGAGGTCGCCGGCTGGCACCTGCTCGACCTGATCAACGACGTGCTGGACCTGTCGCGCATCGAGTCCGGCACGATGAGCACCTCGGCCGAACCGGTCGAGCTCGGCGAGCTGATCGCCGGCGCGATGACGATGCTGCAGCCGCAGGCCGCCGAGCGCGGCGTCACGCTGGCCGCGCCGCTGGGCATCGAACACGGCGCCTGGGTTCAGGCCGACCGCAAGCGGCTGCGCCAGGTGCTGGCCAACCTGCTGTCGAACGCGGTCAAGTACAACCACCGCGGCGGCAGCGTGCAGGTCGAGGTGACTGCGGCCGCCAACGGGCAGCGCGGCTTCTCGGTCCACGATACCGGCCGCGGCTTCACCCCCGAGCAGCTCGCGCAGCTGTACCGGCCGTTCCAGCGTTTCGTCGGCGAGCACGAGGCCGTGGAGGGCACCGGCATCGGCCTGGTCATCACGCGCCGCCTCGTCGAGCTGATGGGCGGCACACTGGCCGTGCGCTCCGAGGCCGGCCAGGGTTCGGTGTTCACGGTGATGCTGCCCGAGTCCGAGGCCCCGCCTTCGCCGGTGCCGCCGGAGGCCCCGGTGGCGCCGCGCGCGACGGCCGGTGGTCGCCGCGCGCGGCTGCTCTACGTCGAGGACAACCCGTCGAACGTCGAGCTGATGCGCCAGGTGCTGCTGCTGCGCCCGGACGTCGAGCTCGAAGTCGCCACCGACGGGCCGCAGGGCCTGGCGCGCATCCTGGCCGGCGGGCTGGACCTGGCGCTGGTCGACATCGACCTGCCCGGCTTCGACGGCATCGAGCTGTGCCGCCGCGCCAAGGCCGAGCCGGTGGCCGCCGGCCTGCCCTTGCTGGCGCTGAGCGCCAACGCGATGCCGGGCGACATCCGCCGCGCGATGAACGCCGGCTTCGAGGTGTACCTCACCAAGCCGCTGGACGTGGTACGCCTGCTCGACGAGATCGACCGCCACATCACCCCGCCGGCCCCGGCACCGCGCTGATCGAGGAGTGCGACCATGACCCGCCGCCTGAACCGTCGCACCTGGCTCGGCGCTGCCGCGGCGCTGGCACTGCCGTCCGTCGCATCCCGCGCGCAGGACGCGAGTGCGCCGATCTCGATCAGCCTCGCGCCCTTCCTGTCGCCCCACGCGCTGCTCGCCGCCTTCCGGCCGCTGCGCGAGCACCTCGAACTCGCGCTGCGCCATCCGGTCGAGATGGTCAGCGCACGCGACTTCCGCAGCCAGGCCGACGCCGTGCGCGGCGGCCGCCACGACGCGGCGATGCTGCCGGCGCACGTGGCGCGGCTGGCCATGCTCGACTGGAATCACCGGCTGCTGGCGGCAACCCTCGACTCCCTGCGCGTGCAGGTGCTGGTGCGCAGCGACAGCCCGGTGCAGCAGGCCGAGGCACTGCGCGGACAGCGCATCGGCATGGGCGACGCGCTGTCGCTGACCGCCACCGTGGGCCGCCAGTGGCTGCGCGAGCAGGGCCTGGCCGCTGCGGTGGAGGTGGTCGAGCTGCCCTCGGTGAACAGTGCGCTGCACGCGCTGGACCGCGGCGAGGTGGTGTCGGTGATCTGCGGCGACAGCCAGCTGAACGCGCTGCCGCCGCAGACGCCGCGCAACTTCCGCGTGCTGGCGTCGATCGGCGAGATCCCGGGGCCGATGTTCGTCGGCCGCCCCGGGCTGCCCGAGGCGCGCCGGGAGGCGCTGCGCGCCGCACTGCTGTCCTTCACCCCGAATCCGGCGCGGCCGCCAACTGCGGCCAACGCCAAGCTGCATGTGCCCGACGCCGCGCAACTGGCCCGGCTCGACCCGCTCGCCGTGATCGCGCGGCAGGTGCTGGCCGGCGGCTGAGCGCCTGCCGCGGGCACGCCGGGCGCGAGGAGCGGGTCGACGCGCTCAGGGCGCGTCGGCAACGAGTGCGCCGCGGCGCTGCAGCGCCCCCGAACCCACCAGTTCCCCGACCAGCGCGGCGCACCAGCCCTCGGGCGTGCCGGCCTGCACGCGGCCGTGCCGGTGCCACACGCCGGTGAACAGCGGTGTCGCCGCCGCCCAGCGCAGCAGTTCGGCTTCGTCCTGCTCGCGCACTTCCATCAGGTGGTACTTGATCAGCACCTTCACGCCATGACGGGCGTGCCGCGCCGGATCGGCAACGAAGGAGGCCAGGCGCGAGCGGGCGCGCTCCAGCGCGCCTTCGACGTCGATGAACGGCGCGCCGTGGCCGGGCACGACCAGGCGCACCGGCAGTCGCGCGATGGTGTCGAGCACTTCGGCCACGTCGTCGAAGCCGGGCTCGCCATCCATCTCGGGGAAGACCACGCCGAAGCCGTGCTCCCACAGCGCATCGGCGGAGACCAGCAGGCCGTGCGCCGCATCGAACAGCATCACCGAATGCGGGTCATGGCCGGGCGCGGCAATCACCTCGAAGCGGCGGCCGCCGGCCTCGAGCACCGTGCCCGGCGCAAGCGTGTCGTGCACCTCGAAGCGCTCGCAGAGCTGGCCGGTGGCCTCGTAGCTGAGCGCATCGGCGGCCCACGCGCGCACCGACTCGGCGAGGCCGGGCGGGATGCTGATGCGCGCGCCGAAGGCCCGCGCCAGCGTCGCGTTGCCGCCGCAATGGTCGCTGTGCAGGTGGGTGTTGACGATGCGCGCCAGCGGCGCCCCGCCGAGCGATTGGCGCACCAGCGCGAGCGTCTGCGCGGCGTGGTTGACGTGGCTGCTGTCGATCAGCGTCGCACCCGGATCGCCCTCGGCCGCCGGCAGCAGCAGGTTGTTCGACGACAGCCAGCCGCGCTCGAAGACGGCGAGGCCGGCGAGCGCGGGGTGGGCGTGCACGGGCGGCGCAGTGGTCATGTGACGGATTCTCACCGAGCACCCGCCGCGGCATCATCGGTGCATGCCCAAGACCACGCTGGACGCCCTGCGCCGCCACGCCATTGCACGCACCTTCTTCACGCCGACCACGCTGCCGCGCGCGATCGCGCGGCTCGGTTTCGTGCAGGCCGACCCGATCCGCGCGCCGGCACGCGCGCAGGACCTGACGCTGCGCCACCGCGTCGCCGGCTACCGCGCCGGCGACCTGGAGCGGCGCTACCCGAAGCTGCCGATCGAGGAGGACTTCTTCGTCAACTACGGCTTCGTGCCGCGCGACACCCATCACCTGATGCACCCGCGCACACCGCGAACCGTGTGGACGAAGGCGCGCTGGAAGCAGGCGCAGGCCGTGCTGGAGTTCGTGCGCGAGCGCGGCGTGGTGCACCCCAGAGACGTGGATGCCGAGTTCGCCCACGGCAAGACGGTCAACTGGTTCGGCGGCTCGAGCAACGCCAGCACGCAATTGCTCGACGGCATGCACTACCGCGGCCTGCTGCGTGTGGCGCGGCGCGATGGCGGCATCCGGCTCTACGCGGCACGCGACACCACGCCGCCGCCGGCCGATCCGCGCGCCGCGCACGATGCACTGGTGGACACCATCGTGGCCAAGTACGCGCCGCTGCCCTTCGCGACCCTGGGCCAGCTGCTCAGCCACCTCGGCAGCGGCGTGCCGCAGTGGCGTGGCGAGCGTGGCGCCGCGCTGGCACGCGCCAGGGCCCGGCTCGCGCACGCGCGCATCGACGGCGTGGATTGGTTCTGGCCGGCGGGCGAACGCCTGAAGCGTGCCGATCCCGAGGAACGCGTGCGCCTGCTCGCGCCCTTCGACCCGCTCGTCTGGGACCGCCGCCGCTTCGAGCTGTTCTGGGGCTGGGCCTACCGCTTCGAAGCCTACACGCCGGCGCCGAAACGCCAGCTCGGCTACTACGCGCTGCCGCTGCTGTGGCGCGAGGCGGTGATCGGCTGGGCCAACGTGAGCGCGGGCAACGGCACGCTGCAAGCCGAGTTCGGCTACGTCGGCGGCCGCGCCCCGCGCGAGGCGGCGTTCCGTCACGCGCAGGAGGCCGAACTGGAGAGCCTGCGCAGCTTCCTTCAGCTGGGCTGAGGCAGCGCGCGCTGCCGCGCCGCCAGCGCGGCGCCCAGGGCGAGCAGGCCCGCCGAGATCGCCAGGCCGCGCAGCAGTCCGCCTGCGCCGTCGGCCACCCAGCCGACCAGGCTGGGCCCGACGATCTGGCCGGCGGCGAAGACGATGGTGAAGGCGGCGATGCCGGCCGGCCAGGCCGCGGCCGGCAGGTTGTGCCGCACCATCGCCGTGGTCGAGGCCACCAGCGACAGGAACACCGCGCCGAACAGCACGCCCGAGGCGAACACCGCCAGCGGGTGGGCGCTCAGCACCGGCAGCAGCGTGGCCACGGCGAGCAGCGCGTTGAGCAGCGCCAGCGGCTGCCCGCCTCGACAACGCTGCAGCAGCGGCGCCCACAGCCACGACGAGGCGATCACGCCGACACCGAGCAGCACGTAGAAGGCCACCACCACCGCGCCGCTGACGCCCTGCTCGCGCAGCAGCGTGACGATGAAGGTCATGTAGCCGATGTAGCCCAGCCCGAACATCAGGTAGCCGGCCAGGCCGAAGGCGAAGTCGCGCGCGCGGAAGCCCGAGCCGCGAGGCGGTGGCGGCACAGGCCGCGCCGCCAGCGGGCGTGTGCCCCGGACCATCAGCGCCGTGGCGGCGAGCGCTGCGGCAGCCAGCGCGATCCAGGCCGACGGCCAGTTCAGCGGCGGCACGATCGCCGCCGAGGCGATGATGCCCAGGCCGGTGCCGCCGTAGTACAGGCCGAGCACCAGCGCCGGCCTCGCGCCCGGGCGCTGGCCGAGGCGCGCAGCGAGCAGCCCGCCGGTGGCGAAGGTCGCCGCGCTGGCCACGCCGGCGAGGCCGCGCAGCGCATACAGCGCCGCATCGCCTCGCACCAGGCCGTGCGCGGCAAGCACGATCGCCGTGCCCCAGCCGCCGGCGAGGAACAAGGCGCGCGCATCGATGCGCGACAGCGCACGCGGCAGCAGCAGCGCACCGACCAGGTAGCCGACGGCATTGAGCGTGTTCATCGCGCCGGCGGTGGTGTAACTCCAGCCGAGCTCGGCACGCATCGGCGGCAGCAGCAGCGCGTAGGAGAAGCGCGCCAGGCCGAGCGAGACCGCGGCGCCGAGCGCGAGTGCGGCGGCGGTGAGGAACAGCCGTCGATCCGCGTCGCTCACCGGGCGCGCGCCTTCAGCAGCCGGCCGGCGAACTCCGCGAAGCCGCGACCGCGCTCGGCGCGCGTCAGCCACGCCGGCCAGACCTGCAGCTGCTCGGCGAAGCGCATCAGGTTGGCCACGCCGACGCTGAACGGGTAGTGCTCGAACATCAGCTGGTCGTTGGTCGAGTCGCCGACGTAGGCCCAGCGATCGCACTCGGCCTCGACGTCGCGGCCGAGCAGGCGCTGCACGATCCAGCGCGCGCCGCTGCGCTTGTCGTGTTCGCCGAACCAGCCGTTGACGTGGATCGAGCTCACCGTGGCGTTCATGCCCTCGGTGCGCATGATCGCCACCACCGCATCGACGTGCTGCGGCGGCAGCTGGGTGAACTCGCTGTGGTCGATCGCGATGTCGGTCACGCGGCCGGCGCTGTCGCGCGCCAGCGTCGCGCCAGGCACCTCGCGCAGCACCCGCTGCGCGACCTCGGCCAGGCGGCGGGCGTTGTGCGTTCGGACGGCCGCGTCCTGCGCGTACTCGGTGTGCAGAACGCCACCCTGCGCGAACAGCGCCACCGCGCCGTTCTCGGCAACGATCGCGTCGATCGGCCAGCCCTGCGGCGGCGGGCGGGCGAAGGCTTCGCTCCAGCCCATCGGACGGCCGGTGATGGCGATCACCGGCACGCCGGCCGCGCGCAGCCGCGCCAGCGCCTCGAGGGCTTCGGGTTCGATCGCACCCTCGTGCGTGAGCGTGTCGTCGATGTCGGTCAGCACACCGTGGATCGGCGCCAGCAGACGATCGGGGCAGTCGGCCAGGGGCAGGGCTCGGTCGGGCATGACGGGAAGTCTCGCATGGCGAGCGGGCGCTATGCTGCGGCCATGACCGAAGTGAAGCTGCTCCTCTTCGACGTGTTCGGCACGCTGGTCGACTGGCATGGCTCGATCGCCCGCGAGGTGCAGGGCGTGCTCGGCGCGCACGGCATCGCCGTCGACGGCGCCGCCTTCGCCACGGCCTGGCGCGACCAGTACCAGCCGGCGATGGAGGAGGTGCGCAGCGGCCGCGTGCCGTTCAGCAAGCTCGACGCGCTGCACCGGCGCAACCTCGACGTGGTGCTGAAGGACTTCGGCCTCGACCCGGTGGACGAGGCGACGCGGGTCCACCTCAACCTCGCCTGGCACCGGCTCGACGCCTGGCCCGACGTGACGCCTGGGCTGGCCCGCCTGCGCCTGAAGTACCGGCTCGCACCCTGCTCGAACGGCAACATCTCGCTGATGGCCGACCTGGCGCGCCGCAACGGCTGGCACTGGGATGCCATCACCGGCGCCGAACTGGCGCGCGACTACAAGCCCAAGGCAGTCGTCTACCAGTGCGCGGCCGAGGCCTTCGACTGCGCGCCGCACCAGGCGATGATGGTCGCGGCGCATTCGTCCGACCTCGCCGCCGCGGCCGCCGCAGGACTGCGCACCGCCTTCATCGCGCGGCCCGACGAGCACGGCCCGGGGATCGGCGAGACCGTGGCCAGCGTGCCGGTGGACGTCTCGGCGGACGATCTGATGGCACTGGCCGATCGGCTGGCCGCGCGCTGACGGCGACGATATGCTTCGCGCATGAGCGATCGCTTTGCCGCCTGGTGGCTGGTGCTGGTCGGCGTCCTGGTGGGCGGCGCGATCGGTGCGAGCTTCCCGCCGGACCGCGTGATCGACATGATGGGCGAGGAAGGCGCCGTCGAGCAGTTCACCGCGCTCGGCTTCTTCCTCGTCGCGCCCTGCGTCTGGCTGCTGCGCCGTGCCGGCGATCCGCCGCAGACGCTGGCCGCGTTGTCGGTCGTCTTCCTGGCCTTCTGCGCGCGCGAGCTCGACTGGCACAAGGTGTGGACCGGCACCAGCGTGCTGCGCGTGAGCTATTTCCTCGGCCCGGCGCCGGTGCAGCACAAGCTGGTCGCGCTGCTCGTGCTGGCCACGTTCGCGCTGGCCGTCGGCTGGCTCGTCGTGCGCCACGCGCGGGACTGGTGGCGCGGGCTGCGCGCGCACGAGGCCGTGGCGATCTCGGTGGCCGCCTTCCTCTTCACGATCGTGCTCGCCAAGGGGCTGGACCGCAGCTACAGCATCCTCACCGAAGACTTCGCCCTGGCCGTGCCGATGTGGGCCAAGGCCGTGGTCAACGCCGTCGAGGAGTGCCTCGAACTGACGCTGACGCTGATCGCGCTGCTGGCGCTGTGGCAGAACCGGCGGCGCGAAGGAGATGGACGATGAGCGACTCGACGCGACTCACGATCAGCGGCCTGCGCCTGCGTGGCGTGAACGTGCCGATGCGCCGGCCGCTGGTGACCCGCGGCGGCACGGTGGGCATCGCGCCGCTGGCGCTGATCGACCTGCACACCGAGCAGGACGTGACCGGCTCGACCTACCTGTTCTGCTACACGCCGCTGGCCCTGCAGCCGGTGCTGCAGATGCTCGCCAACCTCGAGCCCCTTCTCAAGGGCCAGCCGCTCGCGCCGCTCGACCTCGACCGCCAGTTGCAGCGGCAGTTCCGCCTGCTCGGCGCCAAGGGCGTGGTGGCGATGGCGCTGGCCGGCATCGACATGGCCGCCTGGGACGCGCAGGCACGCGCGCACGGCCTGCCGCTGGTGCGGCTGCTGGGCAGCGCGCCGCGGCCGGTGCCGGCCTACAACAGCAACGGCCTGGGCCTGATCGGCGCCGAGCGCGCGGCGGCGCAGGCGAAGGAATTGGCGGCTGGGTTCACGGCCATCAAGGTCCGCCTCGGCTACGACGATGCAGCCACCGACCTTGCCGTGGTGCGTGCGGTGCGCGGCACGATCGGCTCCGGCATCACGCTGATGTCCGACTACAACCAGGGCCTGTCGGTCGCCGAGGCGGTGCATCGCCTCGACGTCCTGGCCGGCGAAGGGCTGGCGTGGATCGAGGAGCCGACGCTGGCCGACGACCATGCCGGCCACGCGCAGATCCGGCAGCGCACGCGACTGCGCATTCAGATGGGCGAGAACTGGTGGGGGCCGCATGACATGGCGCGCTGCCTGTCACTGGGCGCCTGCGACCTCGGCATGCCCGACGCGATGAAGATCGGCGGCGTGACCGGCTGGCAGCGCGCCGCGGCGATCGCCGATGCCGCAGGCCTGCCGATCTCCAGCCACCTGTTCCCCGAGGTCAGCGCGCACCTGCTGGCCGCCTCGCCGACCTGCCACTGGCTGGAGTACGTGGACTGGGCCGAGCCGATCCTGCGCGAGCCGCTGAAGATCGAGAACGGCCACGCCGTGCTGAGCGAAGCGCCCGGCAGCGGAGTTGCGTGGGACGAGGCTGCGGTCGAGCGCTATCGCGTGGCCTGAATCGACTCACACTCAAAGACTTGCGACGGCGCTAGGGTGACCGGCGGCCCACGGCCCTGAGCTGAAGTCTGTGTGTGTCTGCTTTCGTGCCTTCTTTGAGCGTCGCGGCAGGCGCTGCCCGCTGGTGGCTCATTCGGCGGCGGTCGACGCTGCGCGCCGACTCCACTGCGATGCTCGCACCGGGGTCGTGCCGCAGAACTCACTTCGCGACCTGCGGTCGCTGCGTTCAAACAACCGCGGCAAGTCAGATCACGAAGCGCGCTGACGCGCGCCGACCCCGGCGCTGGCCTTGCAGGCCGCGTCGGCCCTTCGGGCCCGACCGCTCGCAAGGCACAAGCAGTCCACTGGACTGCTTGAGTCCCTGCTCGCCTTCTCGTCGCCGCCCAAATCGCCTCCAGCGGGCAGCGCCTTCCGCGAAGTCCACCACTGGGGTCCTGCGACCGGCATGCCACCGCTGGTTCAGCAAAGGCGCGTGCGGACAGGCTGGAGCGCGCCTCTGAGGCGCTGAGCAGCGCAGGGCTTGCGGCAGGCGCGCGGCAGCGCGCTTCGTAGACTG
>NZ_CALRZC010000265.1:0-10782 GCF_943372545.1 Variovorax sp. YR752
CGGCGCAATGAGGTCGAGCGTCTGTTCCGCCGCCTCAAGGGCTATCGGCGCATCTTCTCTCGCTTCGAGAAGCTCGACGTCATGTTCACCGCGTTCATCAGCTTCGCGCTCATCGCCGACGGTTTGCGGTTGTGTTAACACGCCCTAGCGGGGAATGACCGCGGTGACCTCGATCTCCACCTTGGCGCGGTCCTCCATCAGCGCGCTGACCTGCACCGCGCTCATCGCCGCGTGGTACACGCCGATCAGCTCGCGGAACACAGCACCGACCTCGCGCCCGCGCGACAGGTACTCGCGCTTGTCGGTCACGTACCAGGTCATGCGCACGATGTGCTCCGGCCTCGCACCCGCTTCGGCCAGCACCGCGACGACGTTGGCCAGCGCCTGGCGGGTCTGGTCGACGAAGTCGTCGCTGTCGAAGCGGCAGGCCGCATTCCAGCCGATCTGGCCGGCCACGAACACCAGCCGCCCTTCGGCGGCGACACCGTTCGAATAGCCCTTGGGCTTCTCCCAGCCCGGGGGTTGCAGCACGTGCATCATGTCGGTTGTCTCAGTCGAAAGCGTTGCAGCTTGCCGGTCTCGGTGCGAGGCAGCGCGGAGCGGAACTCGATGGCCCGCGGGTACTTGTAGGGTGCGATGGCCTGCTTGACGAAGTCCTGCAGCTCACGCGCCAGCGCATCGGAGAGTTCGTGGCCCGGCCGCAGCACGACGACGGCCTTGACGATCTGGCCGCGTTCCTCGTCGGCCACGCCGATCACGCCGCACTCGGCCACCTTGGGGTGCAGCAGCAGCGCGCTCTCCACCTCGGGGCCGGCGATGTTGTAGCCGCCGCTGATGATCATGTCGTCGGTGCGCGCCTGGTAGACGAAGAAGCCGTCGGCGTCGACGAGGTAGGCATCGCCAGTCACGTTCCAGCCGTGTTGCACGTACTGCGCCTGGCGCGCATCGGCGAGGTAGCGGCAGCCGGTCGGCCCCTTCACCGCGAGGCGCCCGACCTGTCCGCGCGGCAGCGGCCGCCCTTCGTCGTCGATCACGCAGGCGACGTAGCCCGGCACGGCCGTACCGGTGGCACCCGGCTTCGCATGCGCTTCGTCGTGCGAGATGAAGATGTGCAGCAGCTCGGTCGAGCCGATGCCGTCGATCAGCTCGATGCCGCTCGCGTCCTTCCACAGCGCTCGCGTCGCCGCCGGCAGTGCCTCGCCGGCGCTGACGCACTTCTTCAGCGACGCCAGGTCGTGGCCTGCGAGCTGCGACGCCATGGCGCGGTACGAGGTCGGCGCGGTGAAGCAGACGCTGGCGCGGTACGCCGCGATGGCCGCCGGCAGCGCGTCGGGCGAGGGCTTCTCGAGCAGCACCGTCGAGGCGCCGACCGACAGCGGGAACAGCAGCAGGCCGCCCAGCCCGAAGGTGAAGGCCAGCGGCGGGCTGCCGATGAACACGTCGTCGGCCGTCGGTCGCAGCACGTGGCGTGGCCAGCAGGCGCAGGCGGCCATCACGTCGCGGTGGAAGTGCATCGTGCCCTTGGGCTGGCCGGTGGTGCCCGAGGTGAAGGCGATCAGGCAGGTGTCGTCCTTCGAGGTCTTCACGTTGTCAAAGCTGGCCGGCTTCGCGGCGGCGCGTGCATCGAGCCCATCGACATCGGCCGTGTGGAAGTGCAGCACCTGGGTCAGCATCGTGCAGGCCGCGCGCGCCAGCGAGAGCTCCTCGGCCAGGCGGGCGTCGCACAGGGCATGCGTGATCTCGGCCTTGCTGACGATCTGCGTCAGCTCCTTGGCACGCAGCAGCGGCATGCTGCCCACCGCGATGCCACCGGCCTTGACCACCGCAAACCAGCAGGCGGCCAGCATCGGCGAGTTGGCGCCGCGCAGCAGCACGCGGTTGCCGGGAACGAGCCCCAGGTCCTCGACCAGCACGCGGGCGATGCGGTTGGCCTGCGCCTGCAGGTCGGCGTAGCTCCAGCGCACGCCGGCGCCCTGCACGCACAGGCGATCGCCCTGGCCGCGTTCGACCCAGCGGTCGAGCAGTTCGCTCGCGCAGTTGAGCGATTCCGGGAACTGCAGCTCGGGCGAATCGAACAGGAACTCGGGCCACTGCTCGCGCGGCGGCAGGTGGCGTTCGGCGAAGGTGTCCACATGCGCACTGGCCATGTCACGCTTCCTTCAGGAGATCCTTGCCGATGATCAGCTGCTGCACCTCGGTGGCGCCCTCGTAGATGCGCAGCGCACGGATCTCGCGGTACAGCGACTCGACGACGTTGCCATGCACCACGCCGGCCCCGCCCCAGAGCTGCACCGCCGCGTCGATCACCTGCTGCGCGCCTTCGCTGGCCGCCATCTTGGCCATTGCCGCCTCGCGCGTCACGTTGCGGCCCTGGTCGCGCTGCCAGGCAGCGCGGTAGGTGAGCAGCGCGGCACTGTCGATGGTCGTCGCCATCTGGGCCAGCTTCGCCTGCGTGAGCTGGAAGTCCGCCAGGCGCTGGCCGAACATCGGGCGCGATTTCGCACGCTCCACGCCCTCGTGCAGCGCGCGTCTTCCGAAGCCGAGCGAGGCCGCCGCCACCGAGGTGCGGAACACGTCGAGCGTGCGCATCGCGATCTTGAAACCTTCACCGGCCTCGCCGATGCGGCTGGACCTGGGCACACGGCAGCCGCTGAAGCGCAGGCGCGCCAGCGGATGCGGCGCAATCACGTCGATGCGCTCGGCAATCTCGAAGCCGGGGGTGCCGGCGTCGACGATGAAGGCGCTGATGCCACGGCTTCCGGGCGCTTCGCCGGTGCGCGCGAACAGCACGTAGAAGTCGGCGATGCCGCCGTTGCTGATCCACGTCTTCTCGCCGTCGATCACGTAGGCGTCGCCGTCGTCGCGCGCGGCGCAGCGCATCGCCGCCACGTCGGAGCCGGCCTCGGGTTCGGACAGCGCGAAGGCTGCCAGTGCCGAACCCTCGGCCACGCGCGGCAGGTAGCGCGCCCGCTGCGCCGCGCTGCCGGCCAGCGAGATCGCCCCTGAGCCCAGGCCCTGCATCGCGAAGGCGAAATCGGCCAGGCCGTGATGCCAGGCCAGCGTCTCGCGCAGCAGGCAGATCGCTCGGGTATCGATCACCTCGGCGGCGCCGCCGTGCGCCGTGCCGGCCACGGCGTGGCGAAGCCAGCCGGCCGCGCCGAGTTCGCGCACCAGCGCGCGGCACTGCGTGTCGATGTCCGGGCCGTGGTCACCGGCATGCAGGTGGCGCGGCGCCCAGGCACCGAGCTCCGCAGCCAGCGCACGGTGCCGCGGCTCGAAGAACGGCCAGTCGAGATGATCCGTCTTCATCTCAATCCCCTTCGAAGGCCGGCTTCTGCTTCGCGACGAAGGCGTGGTACGCGCGCTGGAAGTCCTGCGTCATCATGCAGATCGCCTGCGCCTGCGCTTCCGACTCGATCGCCTCGTCGACGCCCATGGACCACTCCTGGTGCAGCATGCGCTTGGTCATCGCGTGGCCGAAGCTCGGCCCTGCCGCCAGTTCCGCTGCCCAGTCGATCGCCACCGTGCTGACCGCCTCCGGCTCGGCAAGGCGGTTGTAGAAGCCCCAGGCCAGCGCCTCCTCGCCGGGCAACGCGCGGCCGGTGTAGAGCAGCTCCGAGGCGCGCCCCTGGCCGACGATGCGCGGCAGGATGCTGCAGGCGCCCATGTCGCAGCCGGCCAGGCCGACGCGGGTGAACAGGAAGGCGACCCTGCTGCGCGCCGTGCCGATCCGCAGGTCGGAGGCCATCGCGACGATCGCGCCGGCGCCTGCACACACGCCGTCGATCGCCGCGATGATCGGCTGGCCGCAGGCGCGCATCGCCTTGACCAGGTCGCCGGTCATGCGCGTGAAGGTCAGCAGGTCCGGCATGCTCATCGCGATCAGCGGGCCGATGATCTCGTGCACGTCGCCGCCGGAGCAGAAGTTGCCGCCTTCGCCCTGGATCACCACCGCGCGCACGTCGTCGGCGTAGGCCAGCGTGCGGAACAGGTCGCGCAGCTCGGCGTAGGAGTCGAAGGTCAGCGGGTTCTTTCGCTCGGGCCGGTTCAGCGTGATCACGCCGACCTGCCGCACCACGCGCCAGCCGAAGTGCTGCGGCGTCAGGCCGGCCACGCTGCTGCGGTTGCCGGTGGCCAGGTGGGTGTCCATCTCGCGGGTCATGCGTTCTCCTGAAGTCGGGTGAGGTGCGGCTTGAGCGTCGCCAGCAGCTCATGCACCTGGGCCTTCTGCGCGGCGTTCCAGCCGTCGAACAGCTCGACGATCCAGGTTTCGTGCACAGAGGCCATTCGGCGGAACTGGCGACGGCCCGCGGGCGTGAGGCGCACGCGGAAGGCGCGTCGGTCGCTCGGGTGATCCTCGCGCACCACCAGGCCTTCGCCCTCGAGCTGGTCGACGATGCCGGTGACGTTGCCGCCGGTGACCATCATCCGCGCCGACAGTTCGCCCATGCTCAGGCCTTCCGGCTCGCGATCAAGCTGCGCCAGCAGATCGAAGCGCGGCAGCGTGGTGCCGAACTCGCTGCGCAGCCGCTGGCGGATGACGTTCTCGATGCGTGTGGTGCAGGCCAGCATGCGCAGCCACAGCTTGATGGCCTGGTGGTGGTCGTCGGCGACCCTGGATTCGTGATCGACCATGCTCACACCCCCTGCGCCAGATTGGCCTGTTCCTGCGCCGACAGCCCGGCGGTCTGCGCCGCCATCTGCCGTTCGCGCTCGAGGTTGCGTTCGAGCTGGCTCTTGCCCGACAGATACTGCACCGGCCAGTCGGCACCGATGCCGCTGGTGTGGCCGATCTTCGCTGCCTCGAGCAGCGTCCAGGCCGGGTTGGCGAGGTGCGGCCGCGCGATCGCGCAGAGGTCGGCGCGGCCGGCGGCGACGATGCTGTTGACGTGGTCGGCCTCGCTGATCGCACCGACCGCCATGGTCGCGATGCCGGCCTCGTTGCGGACCAGGTCGGCAAACGGCGTCTGGTACATGCGGCCGTAGATCGGCTTCTGTTCCTTGCTCACCTGGCCCGACGAGACATCGATCAGGTCGCAGCCGGCCGCCTTGAAGGCGCGCGCCATCTCGACCGCCTCGGCCGGCGTGTTGCCGCCAGGCACCCAGTCGTGCGCCGAGAGGCGCACCGACATCGGCTTGTCCTGCGGCCACGCTGCACGCATCGCAGTGAACACTTCCAGCGGGAAGCGCAAGCGGTTGGCCAGCGAACCGCCATAGTCGTCGTTGCGCTGATTGGTCAGCGGCGAGAGGAAGGCCGAGAACAGGTAGCCGTGCGCGCAGTGCAGTTCCAGCCAGTCGAAACCGGCCTCGGCGGCACGCTTCGTGGCCGCCACGAAATCGTCGCGGACGCGGTCCATGTCGGCGCGTGTCATCGCGCGTGACCAGGCGCTGACGCCGTCGAGGTACTGCTGCGGCGAGGCGGAGAGCAGCGGCCAGTTGCCTTCTCTTGCGTCATCAGCGAGCGGCAGGTCCTCCCCCTCCCAGGGCACACGCGTCGAACCCTTGGCCCCCGCATGCCCGAGTTGCATGGCGATCTTCGCCGTCGTGTTGCCATGCACGAAGTCGACAATGCGCTTCCAGGCCTGCGACTGCTCGTCGTTCCACAGCCCCGGGCAGCCCGGCGTGATGCGCGCGTCGGGCGTGGGGCAGGTCATCTCGCAGAAGACCAGGCCGGCGCCGCCCATCGCCCGTGCGCCCAGGTGCACCAGGTGGTGGTCACCCGGCACACCGCTCGCCGCGCTGTACTGCGCCATCGGCGAGACGACGACGCGGTTCTTCAGCGTCACGCCACGCAGCGTGAAGGGCGTGAACATCGGCGGCAGCGGCTGCGGGTTCAGCCCGGCCTGGCCAGCCAGCCAGCCTTCGAGCCCCGCGACATAGCCGGCATCGCGCAGCCGCAGGTTCTCGTGCGAGATGCGCTGCGAGCGGGTCAGCAAGGCATAGGCGAACTGCTCGGGCTCCAGCTTGGCGTGGCGCTCGACGTTCTCGAACCACTCGGTCGAGTTGCGCGCCGCGTTCTGGATCTTCAGCACCTCGACGCCACGCTTCGCCTCGTACTCGCCCAGCGCCGCCGCCAGGTCGCCCGGGTGCGCGGCAATGCGACCGGCCAGGTCGATCGCATCCTCCAGCGCCAGCTTGGTGCCCGAGCCGATCGAGAAATGCGCGGTGTGCGCTGCGTCACCCATCAGCACCACCGGCGCCCTGCCGTTGTGATGCACCCAACGCTTGCAGACCACGCGCGGGAAGCGGATCCACTGCGCCGAGCCGCGCAGGTGAGCCGCGTTGCTCATCAGCGGGTGGCCGTCGAGGTACTTCGCGAACAGCCTCTCGCAGAAGGCGATGCCCTCTTCCTTGCTCATGCCTTCCAGCCCGGCGGCGCGCCAGACCTCCTCCGGCGCCTCGACGATGAAGGTCGAGGTGGTCTCGTCGAAGCGGTAGGCGTGGGCCTGGAACCAGCCCCACTCGGTCTTCTCGAAAGCGAAGGTAAAGGCGTCGAACAGCTTGTTCGTGCCCAGCCAGACGAAGCGGCAGCGGCGCAGGTCGATATCGGGCTGGTAGGTGGCGGCGTACTTCGTGCGGATGCGGCTGTTCAGGCCGTCGCAGGCGATGATCAGGTCGGCATCGATGTCGGCGTCGTCCGCGCAATCGGTCGAGTAGCGCATCTGCACGCCGAGTTCCGCGCAGCGGTCCTGCAGGATGTTGAGCAGGCGCTTGCGGCCGATGCCGCAGAAGCCGTGGCCGGACGAGCGGATCGTGCGGCCCTGGAAGTGGACGTCGATGTCGTCCCAGTGGTTGAAGGCGTCGAGGATCTGGCTGGCCGTCTTCGCATCGGCGCGCTGCAGCGCACCCAGCGTCTGGTCGGAGAACACCACGCCCCAGCCGAAGGTGTCGGACGCCGCGTTGCGCTCGATCAGCGTCACCTCGTGGCGCGGATCCTGCTGCTTCATCAGCAGCGCGAAATACAGGCCCGCCGGACCGCCACCGATGCAGGTGATGCGCATGCCACCGTCTCCAATCGTTTCGCGGTGACTTTAGGGTTTGATATTTCAAGTGTCAAGCATTTATACTGTGACCACCATGACGCGACTGTGGGACATCTCGCCCGTGCTCGGGCCCGCTACGCCACCCTTCCCCGGCGACCAGGCCTACGAGCAGCGCTGGACGGCGCGCATCGGCCCCGGCTGCCCGGTCAACCTGTCGGCGCTGACGCTGTCGCCGCACCTCGGCGCCCATGCCGACGCGCCGCTGCACTACGCCGACGGTGCGCCGGCGATCGGCGAGGTGCCGCTGGCGCCCTACCTCGGGCCGTGCCGCGTGATCCACGCGATCGGCTGCGGGCCGCTGGTCAAGCCCGAACACATCGCCCATGCGCTGGCCGGGCTGCCTCCGCGTGTGCTGGTGCGCACCTGCGAGCGGGCACCGACGTTGTGGTCGGAGGACTTCTCGGCCTATGCGCCGGAAACGATCGAACTGCTCGCCGCCCGCGGCGTGACCCTGGTCGGCATCGACAGCCAGTCGGTCGACCCGGCATCGAGCAAGACGCTCGACAGCCACCACCTGCTGCTCAAGCACGACCTGCGCGTGCTCGAGAACCTCGTGCTCGACGCGGTGCCGCCTGGCGACTACGAACTCATCGCCCTGCCGCTCAAGCTCGCGCACGCCTGCGCGAGCCCGGTGCGCGCCATCCTGAGAGAACTTGCATGACCACCCGACAAGACGCGCAGGCGCTCGACGCCCGCGACCCGCTGGCTGCGCTGCGCGCCCAGTTCACCCTGCCCGAGGGCGTGATCTACCTCGACGGCAACTCGCTGGGCGTGATGCCCAGCGCAGCGCCGGCGAGGATGGCCGCCGCGGTGCAGGACGAATGGGGCACCGGGCTGATCCGCAGCTGGAACACGGCGCACTGGATCGACCTGCCGCAACGCATCGGCGACAAGATCGGCCGGCTGATCGGCGCGGCGCCGGGCCAGACGCTGGCCGGCGACTCGACCTCGGTGAACCTGTTCAAGGTGCTGAGCGCGGCCATCACGATCGTCAAGGCCGGCGGCGATGCGCAGCGCCGGATGATCGTCTCCGAGCGCAGCAACTTCCCCACCGACCTCTACATCGCCGAGAGCCTGGCGCGCCAGCACGGCTTCGTGCTGAAGCTGGTCGAGCCCGAGGAGATCGCCGCACAGTTCGATGCGACGCTCGCCGTGCTGATGCTGACCCACGTGAACTACCGCACCGGCCGCATGCACGACATGGCGGCGCTGACGCGCGCTGCCCATGACTGCGGTGCGCTGGCGCTGTGGGACCTGGCGCATTCGGCTGGCGCCGTCCCGGTCGACCTGAACGGCGCGGACGCCGACTTCGCCGTCGGCTGCGGCTACAAGTACCTCAACGGCGGCCCTGGCGCACCGGCCTTCCTGTGGGCGAACCCGCGCAACCTGGCGCGCATGGAGCGCGACGACCTCTGGCAGCCGCTGGCGGGCTGGTTCGGCCACGCCGCGCCGTTCGAGTTCACGCCGCACTATCGCCCGGCTTCCGGCATCGCGCGTTTCGCCTGCGGCACGCCGCCGGTGCTCGGCCTGACGGCGCTGGAGACCGGCGTCGACACCGTACTCGCCGCCGAGCCGCTGGGCGGCATGGCGGCGCTGCGCCGCAAGTCGCTGGCGCTGACCTGCCACTTCATCACGCTGGTCGAGAAACACTGCGCCGGCCACGGCCTGAGCGTGATCACACCACGGACCGAAGGCGAGCGGGGCAGCCAGGTCAATCTCGCGCGCGGCGAAGGCGAAGGCAGTGAGGGCAGCGCCGCTGGCGCTGCCTATGCCATCGTGCAGGCCCTGATCGCGCGCGGCGTGATCGGCGACTTCCGCGCGCCGGATGTGCTGCGCTTCGGCTTCACGCCGCTGTACACGAGCTTCGTCGACGTGTGGGACGCCGTCGAGCACCTGCGCCAGGTGCTCGAGTCCGGCGAGTGGAAGCAGGCGCGCTTCAACCAGAAGGCGGCCGTGACATGACCTGTCCTCATCACCACGAAGGCGAGCGCATCGTCGCCGACGAAGGCGCCAAGCTCGACTTCTCGCGCGACATGAGCTACGGCGACTACCTGCAGCTCGACGCCGTGCTGAACGCGCAGACGCCTCTCTCGCCCGACCACAACGAGATGCTGTTCATCGTGCAGCACCAAACGAGTGAGCTGTGGATGAAGCTGATGCTGCACGAGCTGTCCGCCGCGGTGGCCTGCATCGCACGCGACGAGCTGGGCAGCGCCTTCAAGATGCTGGCGCGGGTCAGCAAGATCATGGAGCAGCTGGTGCACGCCTGGGACGTGCTGGCGACGATGACGCCGCCGGAGTACTCGGCGATCCGCCCCTACCTCTCCAACAGCAGCGGCTTCCAGAGCTGGCAGTACCGCTGCATCGAATTCATGCTGGGCAACAAGAACCCGGCGATGCTCAAGCCGCACGCACACCGGCCCGATCTGCTGTCCAAGGTGGAGGCCGCATGGCGCGCGCCGTCGCTGTACGACGAATCGCTGCGCCTGCTCGCGCGCCGTGGCATCACCGTGCCGGCCAGTCACCTCGAGCGCGACTGGACGCAGCCCTATGCGGCCAGCGACGAGGTCGAGCAGGCCTGGCTGACGGTCTACCGCGACCCGAAGCAGCACTGGGATCTCTATCAGCTCGGCGAGGAACTCACCGACCTGGAAGACGCCTTCCGCCTCTGGCGCTTCCGCCACGTCACCACGGTCGAACGGGTGATCGGCTTCAAGCGCGGCACCGGCGGTACCAGTGGGGTGGGCTACCTGCGCAAGATGCTGGACACGGTGCTGTTCCCGGAGATCTGGAAGCTGCGCACGAGTCTTTGACCCCCCCGTAGCGCCTCACGGCGCTCCCCCCAGGGGGCGCCGCCAGCGGACCGGCCGAGCCGGTTCCGCGGCGACTGCTCGGTTCGCCCTGGCGCTTGCGCGCCCCGGGCTCTAGAAGCTCTGCCAGTCGTCGCCGGGGGCCGTTGTCGCGGGCACCGGCGCAGGCGCGGCCTTCACGGGCGCAGGCTTCGCTGCGACGGCGTGGGGCTTCTTCGCGGCCATCGGCTTCTTCGCCGGCACCGGCTTGGCGATCGGCGTCACGACCGGCGTCACCGCGGCCGTCTCGGCACGCGACTCGCCCGCCGAGAGCTTGAACACCGCCACCGCCTGCACCAGCTGCTGCGCCTGCTGCTTGAGACTCTCGGCCGCCGCAGCGCTCTGCTCGACCAGCGCGGCGTTCTGCTGCGTGGCCTGGTCCATCTCGGTCACCGCCTGGCCGACCTGCTGCACGCCCGAGCTCTGCTCGACGCTGGCCGAGCTGATCTCGCCGACGATGTCGGTGACGCGGCGGATCGACTCGACGATCTGCTGCATGGTCTGGCCGGCACGATCGACCAGCACGGTGCCGCGCTCGACGCGCTCGACGCTCGCGCCGATCAGCGTCTTGATCTCCTTGGCCGCCTCGGCGCTGCGCTGCGCGAGGCTGCGCACCTCGCCGGCCACCACCGCGAAGCCGCGCCCCTGCTCGCCGGCACGCGCGGCTTCCACCGCAGCGTTCAGCGCCAGGATATTGGTCTGGAAGGCAATGCCGTCGATCACGGTGATGATGTCGGCGATCTTCTTGCTGCTGTCGTTGATCTCCTTCATCGTCGACACGACCTGGCCGACCACCTCGCCGCCTTCGACCGCCACGCTCGAGGCGCCGGCGGCGAGCTGGTTGGCCTGCTTGGCGTTGTCGGCGTTGTTGCGCACCGTCGAGCCGAGCT
>NZ_CALRZC010000266.1:0-10719 GCF_943372545.1 Variovorax sp. YR752
TCGGTCGAGAGCAGGTGATCGCCGTCGATCAGCGGGTTGGTCGGCGTGATGCTCCAGTTGCCGTTCTCGTCGGCCACGTCGGTGCCGATCAGCGTGTCGCCGTCGTACAGGTTCACGGTCGCGCCCGGCTCTGCCTGGCCCTTGAACTCAGGCTTGTTGTCGTCGGTGGTGTCGCCGCTCTTGAGCGGCTCTTGCACGGGGCCCACGTCATCGAGAACCTCCAGGCCGGTGACCTGGCCCGGGGCCTTGGTGTCGACCGAGAAGTTCCAGATGCCGGTCGCGTCACTCGTCTGGCCCACGACGTTCGTGGCCGTGGCGGTGATGTCGTGCTTGCCGTCGGCCAGGTTGGCACCCGGCGTGTAGCTCCACTTGCCCGTGGCGTCGGCCACGGTCTGGCCCAGGAAGGTGCCGTTGTCGTAGATCTTGACGGTGGTGCCGGCTTGCGCCGTGCCGATGATGGTCGGCTTGGCGTCGTCGGTGACTTCGCCCTTCTGCAGCATGTGCACTGCGCCCACGTCGTCCTGCACGTTCTGGATCACGGGCGGCAGCGGAGGATCCCCCGCCATGTCGATGGCGTACGGTGCGCTGAGAATCGAATTGCCCGCCAGGTCCTGCTCGGTGGCTGTGAACTCGTTCACGCCCGACAGCAATGGCGTGTCCACCTGCACCGACCAGGTGCCGTCCTCGCCCACGGTCACGGGCTGCAGCTTGTAGCTGCCATTGCCGTCCTTGACCGTCACGATGATCGTGTTGCCCGCCGTGCCCGTGCCGCTGATCAGCGGACGGCTGTCGTCGGTGGTCGCGCCCGGAGCCACGTTGCCCACCACGGCGCCCACGTCGTCATGCACACCCGAGATGCTCAGCTTGCTGGCGTCAGGTGGCGTGTAGTCGGTGGTCAGCACGAACTCAGCCGAAGGCTGGCTGGTGTTGCCCGCCTTGTCGGTCGAAGTCACGGTGAACTTGTGCTCGCCCTCGGCCAGCGGCGAGGTCGGGGTGTAGCTCCAGTTGCCCTGGGCATCGGCCGTGACCTCGCCCAGCTCCACGCCGTTGTCGTAGATCTTGACGGTGGTGCCGGCCTCGGCCTTGCCCGACAACGTCGGCGACGGGTCGTCGGTGGTGCCGCCGTTGGTCAGCGCGCCCTGCACGGCGCCCACGTCGTCGCTCACCGCGCCGATGGTCGGTGCGGTGGGGGTGATCGTGTCGATGGTGAAGTTCACCGCAGGCGTGGGATCGCTCACGTTGCCCGCCAGGTTCGTGGCGGTGACGGTGATGGCGTGTGCGCCTTCGCTCAGGTCGGCCGTGGGCGTGAAGCTCCACGTGCCATCGGGCTTGACCACGGTCTGGCCCAGCAGGGTCGCGCCGTCGTACACCTTGATGGTGCTGCCGACCT
Source organism: Variovorax sp. YR752 (assembly GCF_943372545.1). Lineage (NCBI taxonomy): Bacteria > Pseudomonadati > Pseudomonadota > Betaproteobacteria > Burkholderiales > Comamonadaceae > Variovorax > Variovorax sp. YR752. Next base: position 1,391 of record NZ_CALRZC010000266.1, read on the forward strand.
TGCCCGTGCCCTGGATCTCGGGGCGGGTGTCGTCGGTGCTGCCGTTGGCCGCGATGGTGCCCTTGACGGCGCCCTGGTCGTCCACCAGCCTGTCGAGGGTCACGACGCCGGGAATGGCGTCCACGATCACGTTCAGCGGCTCGCCCTGGCCGCTGCTGTTGCCGGCCGCATCGACCACTTCGGTGGTGAAGGCGTGCTTGCCGCTGGCCAGCGGCGTGTCGGGCGTGAACGTCCAGCTGCCGTTGCCGCCGGCGATGGCTTCGCCGATCTTCACACCGTTGTCGTACACGTTCACGGTGGCGCCCGGCTCGGCCTTGCCGCTGAAGGTCGGGCGGTCGTCGTCGGTGGTCATGCCTTCGGTGAGCTTGCCCACCGAGCCGCCGACGTCGTCGGTGACTTCGAAGTCGGTGGCCTTGCCCGGCGGCGTGGCGTCCACCACGAAGTTCCAGATGCCGGTCGGGTCGCTGGTCTGGCCCACCGGGTTGGTGGCCGTGGCCGTGATGTCGTGCTTGCCGTTGGCCAGGTTGGTTTCAGGCGTGAAGCTCCAGTTGCCGATGGCGTCGGCCACGGTCTGGCCCAGGAAGGTGCCGTTGTCGTAGACCTTGACGGTGGTGCCGGCCTGCGCGGTGCCGATGATGGTCGGCTTGGCGTCGTTGGTCACTTCGCCCTTCTGCAGCATGTGCACGACGCCCACGTCGTCCTTGACGTTCTGGATCACGGGCACTTCGGGGCGGCCCGTGTCCACGAACACGTCGTAGCGGCCGGTCAGCGCGGTCGAGTTGCCCGCAGCGTCCTGCTCGACGAGCATGAAGGTGTTCTTGCCGGCAGCCAGCGGCGAGCTGACCTGCAGCGTCCAGGCACCGCCTTCTCCGATGACGGCCTGGCCCAGGTTGTGGTCGCCGGTGCTGTTCCTGACCCACACGGTGACGGTGTGGCCGGGCGTGCCGGTGCTGGTGCCGCTGAGCAGCGGACGTGCGTCGTCGGTCGTGCCGCCCGAGGCCACGTTGCCCTGCTTTTCGCCTACGTCGTCGAACACGCCCGTGACCGACAGCAGGCTGGCGTTCGGCGTGGTCACGTCGATCACGAAGTCGAAGGGGTCGGAGGGCGGGCTCTCGTTGCCCGCGGGGTCGCGCTCGACGATGGTGATCGAGTGGTCGCCTTCGCCCAGGTCGGTGGACGGAATGAAGGTCCACTTGCCGTCGTCGCCCACGTCGGCGGTGCCGACGACGGTGCCCTTGTCCTTGACGATGATGGTGTCGCCGGGCGTGCCCTGGCCGTGGAATTCAGGCTGGCGGTCGTCGGTGACGCCGCCCGGGGCGATGGGGCCCCGGATGTCGCCCATGTTGTCGATGACGCCGCCCAGCGTGGGCTTCTCGGGCGCGATGGTGTCCACGTCGAATTCGAAGGGGTTGGAAGGTTTGCTCTGGTTGCCCACGGGGTCTCGCTCGATGATGGTGATGGAGTGGTCGCCCTCGCCCAGGTCCTTGGGCGGCGTGAAGGTCCACTGGCCGTTGTCGTTCACTACGACGGTGCCGATTTCCTTGCCCTTGTCCTGCACGATGATGGTGCTGCCCGGGGTGCCCTGGCCGTTGAACTCGGGGCGCGGGTCGTCGGTGGCGCCGCCCGGGGGCACGCTGCCGGTGATGGTGCCGACGTCATCGATGACGGCGTTGGGGCCTTCGCCGTTCCAGCCGGGCTGGGCCGGCGGGATGGTGTCGACGCCGAACTCGAACGGGTCCGAAGGCACGCTTTCGCGCCCGCCCGCATCGCTCTCGGTGATGGTGATGGAATGCTGGCCGTCGCCCAGGTCCTTGGAAGGCGTGAAGTTCCATGCGCCGCTGCCGTCCACGACGACCTTGCCGATGGGCTTGCCGTTGTCATACACGGTGACGGTGTTGCCGGGCGTGCCGGTGCCATGGAAGTCGGGGCGGGTGTCGTCGGTCTTGCCGCCGCGCTCGATCGGACCTTGCACGAGGCCCACGTTGTCATGCGCACCGCCGATGCCGTCGAAGCCGGGCTTGCCGGGCGGTTGAACCACGGGCGGCGCCACGGGGGGCAGGCTGGGCGGCGCGGAATCGCCGTCGCTGCCGCTGGCCGCGGCGATCGCACCCAGGCCCAGGGCCGCCAGGCCGCCGGTCATCAGCAGGGGGAACATGCCGCCGAAGAAGTCGCTGTCGCCGCCGGCTTCGGTGCCTGCCAGGTACGACACACCCGAGCCGAACGAATCGCCGCCCAGCGCCACGGGCGCGGACTGGCCTTCGGACAAGGTGTAGATGTCGCCGGCCGCATCGGTGCGCGCGTAGGCATACAGCTGGCCGTCTTCGGCCACGCCGTACAGGCCCACGGGCTCGGACTGCGCGTAGTAGCCCTCGAGCACCAGGCTGGGGCTGCTCTCGCCCTCGAGCGTGACCTGCAGGTCCGCACCCACGCGCGTGAGGGTCACGTTCTCCGGTGCAAAGCCGTCTTCGCCCTTGAGCAGGTACTTGGCACCCTTGCCTACCTTGATCTTGAGCGGCGCCTTGCCGTTCGCTGCCGCTTCCACCGTGTGATCGATGTTCTTGCCGTTGCTGTTGACGACGACCTTCGTCTTCTTCTTCGTTGCCATGTGATTTCCTAGTGCGGGAGAAAGTAATGGGGACCGGACAAGCACGCGAAATGCACGCGACTCGATCAACGGTTTTGTTAACCGATGACTTTAGGAAGACGGTCCCGATACATCCATCGGACGAGTCCGAAAGCACTCCTCCCGGAGATAGGCACAGGTCGAAACTGTGAACAAAGCCCCCCGGACTCCGTACAAAGCACAAAGGCCCTTGCAAGTCGACGACTCGCAAGGGCCTTGGAAAAAGGACCGCGGTGGGTAAATAGTGCCGGGCGAAATCCCGGCCTGCTCAATCAGTGAGCAACGTGGTGCGAAGCCCCGTCAATGCTCGCTCTGCGGGTCCGCCTCCTCAGGCAACCCACAGAGTTATGCACAGAAAGAACGAACAACTGTCATCAGACTGACTTGGCCGCGATGTAGCCCTTGAACTGCTCGCGCAACTTGGTCTTCAGCAGCTTGCCGGTGGCTGTATGCGGCAGGCTGTCGACGAAAGCCACGTCGTCGGGCAGCCACCACTTGGCCACGCGCTGCGAAAGAAAAGTGAGCAGTTCCTCGCCCGTGACCTGTGCGCCCGCGCGCTTCACCACGATGAGCAACGGCCGTTCCTGCCACTTCGGATGCGCGATGCCGATCACCGCGGCCTCGGCCACGGCCGGGTGCGCGCTGGCGGCGTTCTCCAGATCGATCGACGAGATCCACTCGCCGCCCGACTTGATCACGTCTTTTGCGCGGTCGACCAGCTGCACGTAGCCGTCGGCATCGATGTTGGCCACGTCGCCGGTCGGGAAGAAGCCCTCGGCGTCGAGCACGTCGCCGCCTTCGCTGCGGAAGTAACCGCTCGCAATCCACGGACCGCGCACATGCAGGTGGCCGAAGGCCACGCCGTCGTGCGGCAGGCGCTGGCCGTTCTCGTCGACGATCTTGAGCTCCACGCCCCACACGCCGCGGCCCTGGCGCATCTTGACGGTCGTCTGCTCTTCTTTCGGGAGCGCGAGGTGCTTGGGCAGCAGGTTGCCGATCACGCCGATGGGGCTGGTCTCGGTCATGCCCCAGCCTTGCACGAAGTCGGCGTTGAAGTCGCGCTCGAAGCGTTCGATCATGGCGCGCGGCGTGGCGGCGCCGCCCACGCCGATGCGCTTCAGGCCGATGGCGCGGGTGTCGATTTCGGGGTGCGCATCGAAGTACTGGAACAGCATCAGCCACACGGTGGGCACCGCCTGCGAGAAGCTCACCTTCTCGTCGCGCATGAGTTCGTACAGGCTCTGGCCGTCCATGTGCGGGCCAGGCATGACGAGCTTGGCGCCCACCATCGCCGCCGAGTACGGCATGCCCCAGGCGTTGGCGTGGAACATGGGCACGGCGAGCATCAGCGTCATCTGCGAGCACACGCCGAAGGTGTCGGGCGCGCATTCCATCAGCGAATGCAGCACGGTGGAGCGGTGCGAATACAGCACGCCCTTGGGGTTGCCCGTGGTGCCCGAGGTGTAGCAAAGCGACGAGGCGGTGCGCTCGTCGAACTCGGGCCAGGTGTAGTCCTCGCTCTGCGCACCGATGAGCTCGTCGTAGCACAGCAGGTTGGGCACGTCGATGCTCGGCATGTGCGCGCGGTCGGTCATGGCGACGAAGGCGCGCACGCTCTTGAGCTTCGGCGCGAGCTTCTCGACCAGCGGCGCGAAGCTGGTGTCGAAGAACAGCACCTTGTCTTCGGCGTGGTTGACGATGTAGTCGATCTGCTCCGGAAAGAGCCGCGGGTTCACCGTGTGCAGCACCGCGCCCGAACCCGACACGCCGTAGTACAGCGCCAGGTGCCGGTAGGTGTTCCACGCCAGCGTGCCCACGCGGTCGCCGGGCGCCACGCCCAGCGCCTTCATCGCGTTGGCCACCTGCTTGGAGCGCCGCTGCACCTCGCGGTAGTTGGTGCGGTGCACCGGACCTTCGACGGTGCGACCGACGATCTCGACGTGGGGGTGGAAGGTGGCCGCGTGATCGATCAGCGACGAGATCAGCAGCGGGCGGTCCTGCATCAGTCCGAACATGGTGTGTCTCCTGTTGGTTTCTTTGTGAGCCTGCGTCGGAAGGCTACTTCACGGCGATCGAATCACCCATGGGCTCGAACTCCTTGCCGTTGAACTGCACCAGCTGCAGCGTATGGAACGGAAAGTAGTCGGTGGCCGAGGTGTTCAGCGCAATGCCCGGCAGCAGCATGCCGGTGCGCATGTTCTTCAGCGTGGTGGCCTGCTTGAGGAGGTTCTCGCGCGTGAGCTTGTCGCCCGAGGCCTTGAGCACGGTTTCCATGGCCTGCGCCACGCCGTAGCCGTACACGCCGGCGGCGTTGTTCACGTCTTCGTTCGGTGCGTACTTTTTCATGAAGGCCAGGAACTCCTGCGTGGCCGGGTCGTTGGCCCAGCGCGGCTGCGCGGCGTCCTTGAAGAAGGCCATGGCCATGATGCCCTTCGACTTCTCCAGGCCCGCGGGCTCCAGCGTCATCTTCACGTAGGCCGACACGTAGGTGAGGTACTGCTGCCTGGGCTTCCAGTTGATGTCCCAGGCCTTGCGGATGGCCTGTGCGGCAAAGCGCGCGGTGGCGAAGTTGACGAACACATCGGCACCCGACGACTGCAGCTTGATGATCTGCGAATCGACCGTCGGGTCGGCCACCTCGAACGAGGCCTCGGCCACCACCATCGAGGCCTTGTCGCCCAGGCCCTTCTTCAGGCCCTTGAGCAGGTCCTTGCCGAAGTCGTCGTTCTGGTAGAGCACGGCGATCTTCGCGTTCGGCATCGTCTTCAGGATGTTCTTCGCGTAGAGGCTGCCCTCGCCCTCGTAGCTGGGCATGTAGGGCGTGGTCCAGGGGTAGGTCTTGGGGTCGTTGAAGCGGTCGGCGCCCACGCCCAGGAACAGGTGCGGCACCTTCTTGGCGTTCATGTAGCGCTGGATCGCGGCATTGGAGGCCGAGCCCAGGTTGCCGTACACGGCGAGCACTTCGTCCTGCTCGACCAGCTTGCGCACCACCTCGGTGGTGCGTGGCGGCGTGTACTGGTCGTCGTAGCTGATGAGCGTGACCTTGCGGCCATTGATGCCGCCCTTGTCGTTCACCATCTTGAAGTACGCCTCGTTGACCTTGCCGACGATGCCGTACGACGACACGGGGCCGCTGTAGGGCATGGCCATGCCGAGCTTGATCTCGGTGTCGGATGCGCCGGTGTCGTACTTCTTCTGCGCAAGGGCCGCGCCGGCGGTGAACAGGAGGGCCGCGCCACCCAGGGCGGCGGCCAGTCGAACGATGGAGGTCATGGAAGCTTCAGTGGAAAAAACGAAAAGGGAGACACCAGGAACGAGGCGATCAATCAATCGATCAGTCGCCGAGCACCTTGCCGAAGGGCTCGTAGCGCGTGCCGTTGAAACGCACCAGCTGCATGCGCTCGATCGGGTAGAAGTCGGTCGGCGAGGTCTTCACCTCGATGCCCGGGTAGAGCATCGGCGGGCTGTACTGCAGGTTGGCGGCCACCTTCATGATGTTGGCGCGCGTGAGGTCGTCGCCCGCCTTGCGCAGCACCTGCTCCAGCGTCTGCGCCGATGAGTAGCCCAGCACGTTGAGCGAATCGCTCAGGTCGCCCGAGGGGTAGTACTTGCTGAACCAGGTCTTGTAGTCCTCGTACTCCTTGGAGCCCTTCCACATGTCGTCGGCCGGGTCGCGCAGGTAGGTGGCCGAGATCACGCCCACCGCGTTCTCGGGGCCGGCCGGCTTGATCACCGCCGACACCGACACCGACACGCTCGACAGGTACTGCGTGGGCTTCCAGCCGATGTCGGCCGCCTTGCGGATCGCCTGCGCCGCGAACTTCGGCGTGGTGATGCTGAAGAAGGTGTCGGCGCCCGAGGCCTTCAGGTTGACCATCTGGCTGTCGATGGTCGGGTCGGTCACCTCGTAGGTCGACTGCGCCACGATCATCGTCTTGGCCTTGTCGCCGAGCGCTTCGAGGAAGCCCTTGAGAAAATCCTTGCCGAAGTCGTCGTTCTGCATGAGCACGGCGATCTTCGCGTTGGGCTTCGTGCTCAGGATGTGCTGCGCGTAGATCTTGCCTTCGGTCTGGTACGTGGGCTGCCAGCCCATGGTCCAGGGAAAGGCCTTCGGGTCGCCGAAGCGCGTGGCGCCCGTGGCCACGAACAGCTGCGGCACCTTCTTCGCATTCATGTAGCGCTGGATCGCCAGGTTGTGCGCCGTGCCCAGCGGGCCGAAGAGCACCAGCACCTCGTCTTGTTCCACCAGCTTGCGCGCCTGCTCCACCGTCTTCGAGGGGTTGTAGGCGTCGTCCAGCGAGATGAACGTGACCTTGCGGCCGTTGATGCCGCCTTCGGCATTGAGCTTGGCGAAGTAACCGGCCGCCGCCTTGCCGATGGTGCCGTAGGCGGAGACCGGGCCCGAGTACGGAACGATGTGGCCGATCTTGATTTCGGTGTCGCTCGCGCCCGGGTCGTAGCGCTTCTGGGCCTGCGCCGTGAAGGCGACAGTCAAACCGAGCGTGGCTGCAAGGCCTGCGCCGAGCAGGCGGCGGCGCGCGCCGGGGCGGGCGGAAAAGAGGGAACGTGTCATGGTGTTGTCTCCGTCGTTCTTGTGAAAAAGAAGCTGCCGGCCGCGGCTCTCTCACCGGGCTTTCACCGGCCCCGTATCGGTCTGCGTCGGACCTCGTGCGGCGTTCGGGCTGGATGGTAGGCAGCGCCTCCGGCGCGTCACATCGTCGGAACGGACGATTGAGAGCGCCCGAGGGTTGCCCCTAGCATGAGCCTCGACACGGAGACAACACGCACCGCCGCGCAACGCGGCGGGCACCGAAGGCAAGCACCGCATGGACCTCACGCTCAATCCCCGCTACGAAGCCTTTCGCGACGAGTTGCGCGCGTTCCTCGCCACGCACGGCCACCGCTCGGCCTTCGCGCGCACCGCCGAACGCCCCGACGCCGACGCGCTTGCGTGGCAGCGTTTGCTGCTGGACCACGGTTATGCGGGCCGCACGGTGCCGCGTGAGTACGGGGGCCACGGTGCCGCGCCCGACGTGATGGAGGCGCACCTCATCACCGAAGAGTTCGCGCGCGCCGGCGCGGCGCCGCCGCTGGGCAACCAGGGCATCTCGATGCTGGTGCCCACCCTGCTCGAGCTGGGCACCGAGGCGCAGCGGCGCGAGTGGATCGGCCCCACGCTGCGCGGCGAGGTGGTCTGGTGCCAGGGCTACTCCGAGCCCGGCGCTGGCTCCGACCTGGCCTCGCTGCAGACGCGCGCCACGGAAGACGGTGGCGACTTCGTCATCAACGGCCAGAAGATCTGGACCTCGACCGCGCACGTGGCCGACATGATCTTCTGCCTCGTGCGCACCGAGCTCGGCGCCGCGAAGCACGCGGGCATCAGCTACCTGCTGTTCTCGATGAAGACGCCCGGCATCGAGGTGCGCCCGCTGAAGACCATGACCGGCCACGCCGAGTTCAACGAGGTCTTCTTCACCGACGTGCGCGTGCCGCAGCACCAGATCGTGGGCCAGCGCGGCGAGGGCTGGAAGGTGGCCAACGCCACGCTCAAGCATGAGCGCGGCTCGCTCGGCAACCCCAACCTCACGACCCAGCGCTACCAGGAACTCGCCACGCTGATGCAGGCCGAAACGGTCGACGGATCGCGCCTCATCGACCAGCCCGTGCTGCGCGACCGCCTGATGCGGCTGCAGGGCCAGGTGCTGGCGCAGAAGTGCCACGGCCTGCGGCTGCTCACGGCCGCGGCCAACGGCGAAGACCCGGGCCTGGCCGCGCTGGTCGTGAAGCTGCAGGGCTGCGAGCTGCGCCACCAGCTGGCCGCACTCGCCATCGACGCGCTGGGCGAACTGGGCCTGCTGATGCCCGGCAGCGCGCACCTGCGCGCGCAGGCGCTCTGGCAGGAGCGCTACATGTTCGACCTGGGGTTGATCATCGGCGGCGGCACCGCGCAGATCCAGAAAAACATCATCGCGGAACGCGGGCTGGACATGCCGCGCGAACCGCGTCTCGCCTGATCGGCTGGAAGAAAGCACGCCATGGAATTCGCCCTCTCCGCCGACCAGAAGCTGCTGCAGGACAGCCTGCGCCGCGCCCTCGAACGCGCCTGTCCGCTCGATCGCGTGCGCCGCGTCGCGGCCGACGACCTGCCGCTGGACCGCGAGGTCTGGCGCACGCTGTGCGAGGTCGGCGTGCCGGCCCTGCTCGTACCCGAAGCCTTCGGCGGTCTCGGCCTCTCGCTGCTCGACGCCGCGCTGGCCGCCGAAGAACTGGGTCGCCATGTCGCGCCCACGCCCTTTCTCGGCACCGCCGTGCTCGCACCGCTCGCGCTGCGCGAAGCCGGCAGTGCCGCACAACAGGATGAATGGCTGCCGCGACTGGCCGCGGGCGAATGCATCGCCGGCGTGGCCATCGCCGAGGCCGTGGCCGGCGCGCGCGATGGTGCGGGCGTGACGGCCAGCGCCAACGGCACGCTCGACGGCGGCGCGCTCTTCGTGCTCGATGCGGGTGCGGCCGATGTGTTCATCGTCGCCGACCGCGCGGGCGGCCTGCACCTCGTGCGCGCCGATGCACAAGGCCTCACACGCGGCGCGCTGCGCAGCATCGACGCCACGCGCCCGCTCGGCGAGTTGCACTTCGCGCAGGTGAAGGCCGAGCGACTGCCCAACGCCAATCGCGCCACGCTCGCGCGCCTGCGCACCGCGGGCTG
>NZ_CALRZC010000267.1:0-10682 GCF_943372545.1 Variovorax sp. YR752
CAAGCCCAACGCCACGCTCGTGGCCTATGCCGCAACCAAGGGTGCGATCCAGAACATGTCGGGCGGCATGGCGCAGCTGCTGGCCGAAAAGGGCATCCGCGTGAACTGCGTGGCGCCGGGTCCGTTCTGGACGCCGCTGATTCCCTCGACGCTGCCGCCCGACCGCGTGAAAAACTTCGGCCTGCAGACGCCGATGAAGCGCCCCGGTCAGCCGGCCGAGTTGCAGGCGGTGTACGTGCTGCTGGCCTCCGACCAGGCGAGCTACATCTCGGGCGCGACGGTGGCCGTGACGGGCGGCGTGCCCTTCATCTGAGCGGCGGTGGGCTGTTGTGAGGAGGGCGGTGCCCGGCGCCGTCGCCCAGGGCCTTCACGCGCTGCCGCCGGCGCGGCAGCCACGCGCCCACGCGCGACACCCAGCGCAGCACATGAAAGACGAGGAAGCTGCCCAGCGGCGGCCATCGGTTCCACAGCGGCAGCGTGTCCCGGCGCACGGGCTCGCAGTGGGTTTCCAGTGTCGCGAGCCGCGCGGCCACTTCGGCATTGAACGACCGGCTGACCACGACCACGTTGGCTTCCATGTTGAGCGCCAGGCTCAGCGGGTCGAGGTTGCTCGAGCCGATGGTGGCCCAGCCATCGTCCACGATCGCGATCTTGCCGTGCATGGGCCGGGCGCAGTACTCGTGCACCTCGACGCCCGCGCGCAGCAGGTGGCCGTAGAGCAGGCGCGCGGCAAAGCGCACCGATTTCATGTCGGGCATGCCCTGCAGGAACAGCTTGACCTCCACGCCGCGCCCGGCCGCGCGGCACAGGTCGCGAAAGAGGCGGTAGCCCGGAAAGAAGTAGGCATTGGCGATGCACACGCGCGAGCGTGCGGTGCGAATGGCCTCCCGGTAGATCTTCTCGATGCCGTCGGGCGAGGCCTTGTCGTCGCGGGCCGCGAACAGCACGGCGGCGGTGCCGGCGGCCGAACCGGGTGAGCCGGCGCTGCTGTCGATGCCCGCCGTGCGCGCCATGAACGCGTGGATGCGCGCGACGATCGGCCCGTGCAGTTCCACCGCGTAGTCCTGCTTGGCCATCTCGCCGAAGTCCAGCATCTGGTCGGCGCAGAAGTTGATGCCGCCCACGAAGGCCACGGCGTCGTCCACCACCACCAGCTTGCGGTGCATGCGCCGCAGCAGGTTCAGCCGCTGGCCGAACAGGGAGCGGCCAGGGTCGAAGATGCGCACCTGCACGCCGGCGCCGGTGAGCCGGCCGAGGAAGCGCTCCGAGAGCCCGGGCGAGCCGAAACCGTCGATGGTGAGCACCGTGCGCACGCCGCGCCCCGCGCAGGCGCACAGCGCGTCGCACAGGGCGTTGCCCACCTTGTCTTCCTCAAGGATGAAGGTCTCCAGCAAGGCCACGTGCCGGGCCTGCGCCAGCGCTTCGAAGACGCTGGGAAAGAACGCGTCGCCGTTCTCCAGCAGGCGCGCCGCGTTGCCGTGCGTCCAGTCCGAGCGCTTCATGTCGGGCGTCCTGTGGTTCAGTGGTGGTGCTTGAAGTACTGCACCTCGCGCTCGTGCCGCTCGGCATCTTCGCGCGAGTCGAAGGTGCCCAGGTTGCGGCGCTTGCCCGTCTGCGGATCGACCTTGCGGGCGTAGAGGCGGTATTGGCCGGAAGCGAGTTTGCGGATCATCGGAAAGCTCCTTTCGCAGGGTTCGTTGAACGGATAGCGCCGAACTTCTTTCTTCTTCGCCGGCGCCGTGGGGTCGGTTCAACGCTAGCGCGCCGGCACCGCCGCCGTGTCAGGCCGCGCACCGGCTGCGGGTCGGACGTGGCGGACGCGGCAGGCACCGCTGTTGCGAGTTGTTGCGGCCTGCGCCGTGCGCCGCCATGCGGGTACGGAGCTTTCCTACGTCGTTTTTCTTGCGGCCGTTTCATCGTGCGATCTCCGTTCCTTTCATCATTCCTTCAACCCATGGAGCCCCACGATGCCCACGACCCGACGCAATGATCCCGATGCCTGCAGCTTTCTCGACACCGACCACCGCCACGTGAAGAAGATGTTCAAGGCGTACGGCGAACTGGCTGAATCGCGCGCCGCCTCTGCAGAACAGAAGAAGCGCGAGCTGGCCAACGAGATCTGCATGGAACTCAAGGTCCACACGCAGATCGAGGAAGAAATCTTCTACCCCGCGCTGCGCGCGGCCATCAAGGAGACCGACCTGCTCGACGAAGCCGAGGTGGAACACGCCAGCGCCAAGGAACTCATCGCGCAGATCCTGGACGCCACCGAGATCGACGAGAAGTTCGACGCCAAGGTGATCGTGCTGGGCGAGTACATCGACCACCACGTGAAGGAAGAGCGCAACGAGATCTTCGTGAAGGCACGCGCGGCGCGCGGCCTTGACCTCGTGGGCATGCGCGAGCAACTGGCGCAGCGCAAGGAAGAGCTCATGGAAGAACTCGGCGCGATGGCCTGAGACCGCGTGCTGTCGAGGGGGAGCGCGCGCCAACGACAGCATCCACGACAGCGTCCGGCGTGGCCAGCGGGCGCTGTCGCAGTAAGCCTGCAATGCGTGCCACGTCATCCCCGGCGCCACGGGCTCGTCGCCGCACGGGGGACCGTCGCTGGCCAGTATCGCGCGGCGCGACATCATCGTCCGGAAGCTCGCCAACACGCGCGAACACATGGTGCGATGGCTGCGCCACACATACCGTAGATCCGCTTCGCTCATGCCCGAGATGGGCATGAGCGAAGCGGACGCGCGCGACATCGCGGCCTACCTTGCGACGCTGGATTGAACGCTCAGGCCACGCTGCCTTGACCCACGGCCCACGACGGGCAGGGTCAATGCCCCGGCATTTGAGTAACGCCCGGCGGCGAACTATTCTGGAAGTGCCATGACAGCCGCCCTCGCCAACCTGGGTCTGCCTGAAGGCTGGAGTTGCTGGCTCGAACTGCAGCAGACCGCCGAGGGCGCCTACGCGGGCAAGGCAGAACTGCGCGAGGGTCCCGCCCAGCGGTGCGTGCTCGTCATTGCCCAGCAGCCCAGCCGTGAAGTCGCGCTCGAGCGGCTGAAGTTTCGCGCGGAGTATTTCATCCAGGAGTGGGCCGTGCGGCAACGCCTGGGGACGGCGCCGCCGTGTTGAGCCCACGCTACTGTTGCGGGCATGGCACGCGCTGATGCGCGCCCGCCACACGGTTTGGCGGCGGCTGTGACCAATCGCGGCAATATCGTTACGGCCTGTTGATCGCGGCGCACACGCCGCGTTTTTGGCGCCACGCGCCGGCGGACGGCTTCATCGGCTCGCGCGTTCCGCCGCGCCTGCGGTCTCCCGAGACAAACGCGATTCCGCGGCGTTCCGGCGTGCCGACACCTCCCGCCCGTGTCAACCCCCCGACGCAGCAAAACCAATGTAGGACTTCGCCCGGTCCGGGGCCGAAAAGTAGATGTGAAGTTCGCACATATTGTTTCTCCCGGAAGCAGCTCGCGCCGCGCTTTGGGCGTAACTTTATTGCACCGCAGCACGAGAAATCGAAGGCGCGGACCTGCGATCGGGCAGGGGTGCGTCAAGACTTTTTTTGCTTCATCTGAGGGCATGCCGGACATGGCAGGCCATCGACGTTTTCAAGAGGTGGCTATGCGAGTGCTCAGATCCAATCCTTCTCCATCGAAACCGGGCCGACAGCCCGCCAGGCCGCATGCGCGTGCCGGGCGCGGCCGGCGCCGGCGCCAGCGAGGCGCCCTCGTTCCCAAGCTGGCGGGCTATGTGCTGCTGGCCTTCGTGCTGTGGCTGATGGTCGCCACGCTGGTCGAGCCGCTGATGTCCTCGCAGGCCACGCGCGCCGTGCTGCAGGCGCCGGTCGGCATCGTCACGTCGCCGATCAACGGTGTGGTGACGCAGATGGCGGTGCGCTCGCGCGACGCGGTGGCCCCCGGCACGCTCGTGGCCACGGTGCGCAACCCGACCGTCAGCCAGGAGATCCTCACCACGCTGACCACGCAGCGCCTCGGCTTGCAGAGCCAGCTGGCGCAGCTGGGCAACCAGTACAAGTCCGACAACCAGGAGATGCGCTCCATCGGCCAGCAGGCGCAGGTAACCCGGCAGGCCTCGCTGGCGCAGACCTGGGATGCCTGGGAGATCGCGCAGCGCCAGCGCGACGTCGCGCACAGCATGGTGGCCGAGCAGGAGAACAAGGTGCGCACCAACGAAGCGCTGCTGAAAGAGGGCGCCATCAGCGAACAGGTGATGAACGCGGCCGAGGCCCAGCTGAGCACCGCGCGCGCCGCCGCGGCGGTGGCCGAGCAGGCCTTCGCGGGGCAGGCGCAGACCGTGGCGAGCGCGGGCCAGGGCGCCTTCGTGGGCACCGGGGGCAACAGCATGTTCCAGACGCTCGCCAGCCGGCGCGAAGCGCTGCGCAACAGCACCGACCGCGCGCGCCAGGACGGCACTGCGATCTACAAGCAGCTCAAGGAGATCTCGCAGCTCGAGGAAGAAGAGCGTCGCCGCGTCGAAAAGCTCGCCGCCTACGAAGTCAAGGCGACCCAGCCCGGCATGGTGCACACGGTGCTGACGCCCGAGGGCGCGTACGTCACGGCGGGTGCGTCGCTGGTGCGCGTGACCGACTGCAGCCGCATCGGCGTCGTCGCCGTGTTTCCCGCGCGGCTGGCCAAGCGCCTGAGCGTCGGCTCGATGCTCGATGTGAAGGTGGCGGAGAACGTCGCGGTGCCGGCGCGCGTCGAGCAGCTGCTGCCCGTGGCCTCCGATGCGCTGCAGAGCACGTACAGCGTGCCCTTCCCCTTTGCCGAGCAGGGCTCGATCTACGCCGTGGCGCGCATCGAGGCGGCCGAGCCGCCGCAGTCCGCAGACGGAAGCCGCCAGACCTTGTGCGTGCCGGGCAAGGTGGTGTCGGCCAGCTTGGCCAAGGCCTGAGCGCACAGCAGCTGAGAACGTCATGCCGATTCCTGTTTCGTTCGTCCGAGGGGCGCGCTGCGCCGTTGCATCGATCGCGCTTGCCGGCGCTGCGGCGGCTGCTGCGCCTTCGCCCGGCGCCACGCAGCAGGCCCTTGCGCGCGACAGTTGCGACGGGCTGCGGCGCGCCGTCACGCAGGACCAGGGCAGCGCGGCATCGGGGCCGCTGTTCCTGACCAGCTACCGCCCGGCGAATGCGCCCGGCGAGCCGCCGTTCGAGCCCGCGCTGGCGGGCGCCGGCTTCACCTACGACAACGCGCTGGCCGGCATCGCGCTGCTCGCGTGCGGCGACCGCGCTGCTGCACGGCGCATCGGCGATGCCGTGGTGCGTGCCGTGGCGCACGACCAGTCGATGCCCGACGGCCGCGTGCGCAACGCCTACCGCGCGGGGCCGGTCACCGAGGAAAAGCCCGCGCTGCCCGGCCGCTGGGACGCGGGGCGCAAGCAGTGGATCGCCGATGCGTACCAGGTCAGCACCGCCACCGGCAACGTGGCCTGGGCTGCGCTGCTGCTGCTGAACCTGCACCAGGCCGAGCCGACGCCCGCCTACCTGGCGACTGCGCGCCGGCTGCTGGCCTGGACCGAGCAGAACACGCGCGCCAAGAATGGGCCCGACGGCTACAACGGCGGGCGCCATGGATGGGACAACGCCCAGCGCGCGCAGACCTGGAAGTCCACCGAGCACAACCTGGACATCGCCATGGCGGCGGCGTGGGCCGCACGGGCCGTGCGCGCCGAGGGCCAGCCCGACGCGGCGGAGCAAAGGCAGGCGCGCACCGCGCTCGATTTCGTGGGCCGCATGTGGAACCCGTCGGAGCAGCGCTTCCACATCGGCACCAAGGAGGATGGCGCGACCGTCTCCACCGAAGGCTCCGGCCTCGACGCGCAGCTGTGGCCCTTGCTCGCGGCGCCCGAGGGCTCGTGCGCGTGGGGTCGCAGCCTCGACTGGGTGGAGAAGCACCACCGCTCCGGCGCGGGCTACGGTTTCTCGCGCGAGCCCGACGGCATCTGGACCGAAGGCAGCGCGCAGGCCGCTGCCACGCTGGTGGCCCGCAAGGGCGCCGCGCCCGAGGCGCTGTGGCAGCTGCTCGCCTCGCAGCGTGCCGGCAACGGCCTGTACTACGCCACGCCGAGCGCGCGCATCTCCACCGGCCTGGCCATCGGCCCCGATTCGACCGGTGCCGATTTCTTCTACTACCGCTGGCCGCACCTCGGCGCGACCGCCTGGATCGCCCTGGCCGCCACGGGTTTCAACCCCTTCACCGGCAAGACCATTGCCTCGGGAGCCGTTCCATCATGTCCAGCCTGATCGCCACTCCGGAATTCCAGCTCAACGCACTGGTCGGGGGGCTCGCCTTGCTCCTCATGTCCTGGGCCAAAGTCGAGCGCATCACCCACCGCGTGCTGTTCGGCGCGCTGACCGCGCTGCTGCTGCTGCGCTACGCCGTCTGGCGCATCGTGGCCACGATGCCGCCGTCGGACCTGGGCTTTGAAACCCTGTTCGCCTGGGTGTTCCTGTGCTTCGAGCTGACGGCCATCGTCTACACGCTGATGTCGATCCACATGCTCATGCGGCGCCGCGACAACCGCGCGCAGGCCGACCGGGGCGAGGCCGCGTTGCGCGCTCGCGGTGACGATGTGCCGGCCGTCGATGTCTTCATCTGCACCTACAACGAAGAGCTGGCCGTGCTCGAGAAAACCATCATCGCCGCGCAGGCCATCGACTACCCGCGGCTGAACGTCTGGGTGCTCGACGACACGCGGCGCGACTGGCTGCGCGAGTATTGCGAGCGCCGCGGCGTGCACTACGCACGGCGGCCCGACAACAGCCACGCCAAGGCCGGCAACCTCAACAACGGCCTGCGCCTGTCCGCGGGCGTGACCGATGCGCCGTTCATCCTCGTGCTCGACGCCGACTTCGCGCCGCAGCGCCAGATCGTCTACCGCATGCTCGGCCTGTTCGAGGACAAGCGCGTGGGGCTGGTGCAGACGCCGCAGTTCTATTACAACGCCGACCCCATCCAGCACAACCTGCGCGCCACCGACAGCTGGGTCGACGAGCAGCGCGTGTTCTTCGACGTGCTGCAGCCCGCGAAGGACGCGGTCGATTCGGCCTTCTGCGTGGGCACCTCGTTCATCGTGCGACGCGACGCGATCACCGAGGCGGGCGGGTTCCCGGTCGGCAGCGTGTGCGAAGACATCCACACCACCTACCTGCTGCTGCGCCGGGGCCGCATCACGCGCTGGCTGGGCGAGCGGCTGTCGAACGGCTTGTCGGCCGAGAGCATCATCGACTACATCAACCAGCGCAGCCGCTGGTGCCTGGGCACCGTGCAGCTCGCGCTGCTGCCCAACGGTCCCTTGCTCGGCCGCGGCTACAGCCTGTCGGCGCGGCTGCACTTCGTGCACGGGCTGCTGCATTGGCTGGGCAAGCCGTTCATGGTGCTGATCCTGCTGGCGCCGGCGCTGTATTGGTATGCCGGTGTCTCGGCCTTCCATGCGACGCCGCAGGCCTTTGCCGCCTACGGCCTGCCGTCGCTCATGATGTTCTGGGCCTACAGCTACTGGATCAGCCAGCGGCGCTGCCTGCCGGTGTTCAGCGAGGTGAGCCAGCTGGTGGCGGCGATGGCCGTGAGCGGCACGCTGGCCCGCGCGATGCTGAAGCCCTTCGGCCATCCGTTCAAGGTGACGGCCAAGGGGCTCGATCGCTCGCGCACGGTGGTGCACTGGAAGCTGGTGGGCGTCTTCGGCGGCCTGCTCGTGGCGCTGCAGGGCGCGGCCGCGATGGCGGCGCTGAGCGGCGCGGCGCTGACGCCGGGCGACCAGCTCAACCTCGTGTGGACCGGCATCGCGCTGGTGCTGTGCCTGGGCGCGCTCATGGCCTGCGTCGATCTGCCGCGCCCGCAGCAGGAAGAGCGCTTTCCCTGGCGCGCACTGACACGGGTGCGCACGGCGGCGGGCGAGGGCGAGTCGCGCTTCGTCAACATCGCGACCGACGGCGCACTGCTCGAAGGCCGGGGCCTGCTGAAGCGCCTGCGCGTCGGGCAGCCGCTGGAGGTGCATGTCGAGCCCATCGGCTGGCTGTCGGCCCACCTCGCCGCGCGCGGCAGGGCGGGCGCCGAGTTGAAGTTCGCCGCCACCGAGGCGCAGCGGGAACACCTCGTGCGCCACGTCTTCAACGTGCCGCCGAGCCACGTGGCGGTGCAGGTGCGGCCCTGGCAGGCGGCTTCGGCCCTGATGGCGAGCGCGGGGATTCGCGCCCCGGGCGCGGGCTTTGCGCGCCTGTCGCTGCGCCTGCTGCTGGCGGTGCTGGCCGTGTGCATCGTGCTGGTGACGACCGGCTGCAACCTCACGCCGCCGCTCAAGGAACCCGACCTCACGGTGCCGACGCAATGGCCGGCCGGCGCCACGGCGCCCAGCGCGCAGCCCGTGGACTGGCGCAGCTTCGTGCAGGACGAGGAGCTGCGCGGCCTGATCGCCACGGCGCTCGACAACAACCGCGACCTGCGCGTCTATGCCGCGAAGGCCCGCGAGGCGCGCGCCACCTATGCCGGCAGCCGCGCCTCGCTGTTCCCGCAGGTGGGTCTGTCGGCGCACGGCCAGCGGGCGCAGACCACGCCGCAGGGCTCGCTCAGCCCGGTCGGCAACCTGCCGTCGGACGGGCGCGTGTCGAACAGCTTCGACATCCAGGCGGGCGTGATGTCGTACGAGCTGGACTTCTTCGGTCGCCAGCAAAGCGCTGCGCAGCAAAGCGGCGCACTCGCCGAGGCCGGCGACAAGGACCACGCGGCCGCGCGCATGAACCTGGTGGGCGAGGTGTCGAACGCCTACCTCACGCTGCGCGCCGACCGCGCCTTGCTCGCCCTGGCCATGGCCAACGAGACCGCGCTGAACGCCAACGCCGACATGATCGGGCGCGCCCGCGCCGTCGGCGGCGCCGCGCAGCTCGACGTGTACCGGGTGCAGTCGCTGCTGCAGAACGCGCGCGTGCGTCAGGAGGAATACCGCATGCGTGTCGCGCAGGACCTGCAGTGGCTCAACGTGCTGGTCGGCCGCCCCGTGCCGCCCGAGACGGGCAGCACACGGCCCTGGCCGGAGAACTCGACGGCGCAGGTCGCGGCCGGGTTGCCGTCGAGCCTGCTGCAGCGCCGGCCGGACCTGCTCGCGGCCTATGCGCGCGTCGAGGCCGCCAACTCGGGCGTGGGCGCGGCCAAGGCCGCGATGCTGCCGACCATCTCGCTCACGGCGCTGGCCGGCGGTGTCAGCAAGGAGCTGTCGACCTTGCTCGACAGCGGCAACAGCAGCTGGGCCGGCGTGCTGGGCGTGTCGCTGCCGATCTTCGACTGGGGCCGGCGCTCCGCCAACGTCAGCGCCAACCAGGAGCGGCTGGCCGCCGCGATGGCCGGGTACGAATCCGCGGCGCAGGTGGCTTTTCGCGAGGTGGCCCACGCGCTGATCGCCGGCGACCACCTGCAGCCGCAGCTGGAGGCGCAACAGGCGCGCGTGCAGGTGCTCGAGAAGGTGGCCGGCATCTCGCGCACGCGTTATCGCAGCGGCATGGAAGACTACTTCTCGAGCCAGGATGCGCAGCGCGAGCTCTACACCGGGCAGCAGCAGCTCATCGAACTGCAGCTGAAGGCGGCGGTGAACACCGTGAACCTGTACAAGGCGCTCGGCGGGGGCTGGGGCAGCGCGTAGGGCGGGCGAGACCCCGCGCCTGCGCTCAGACCGGCGCGAGTTTTCCTGGCGACTGCTGCGCCAGCGACACCGCCAGAAAATCGACAAAGGCGCGCACCCGCGCCGCGAGCTGGTGGCGCGGCGGGTACACCGCGTAGATGTCGGCATCGGGCGTCTGGTATTGCCGCAGCACCTGCACCAGGCGGCCGCTGCGCAGGTAACGGGCAATGTCCCATTCGGCGCGCATCAGGATGCCGTGGCCTTCGAGCGTCCAGTTCACGGCGATCTCGCCGTCATTCGTGGTCAGCGTGCCTCGTGTCTTGACCGCATGCGTCGTCGCGTTCTTGCCCTGGCCCTTGGACAGGCGCCAGAGCCCGTGCGCCTCTTCGCCCTGGCGGATGCCGATGCAGTTGTGCCGCGTCAGGTCGTCGGGCACCTTGGGCGTGCCGTGTTTCGCCAGGTAGGCCGGTGCGGCGCACAGCAGGCGCCGGTTGGCCACCAGGCGCCGCGCAATCACCCGCGAATCGGGCGGCGCGCCGAAGCGCACGCAGACGTCGAAGGCATCGTCGGTCAGGGGCGGCGGGTTGACCGACAGCTGCAGCTGCACCTCGACCTCGGGGTACTTGTGCGCGAACTTCGAGATCATCGGCGCAACATGGCTGCGCCCGAACCCCAGCGTGGCGTTGACGCGCAAGAGGCCCTTCGGCACGGCCCGCGAAACACCGAGCAGTTCACCCATGCTCTCGATGTCGGCCAGGATGCGCCGCGCGTGCTCGAGGTAGAGCTCGCCCTCGGGCGTGAGGCTCATGCGCCGGGTCGAGCGAACGACGAGGTTCACGCGCAGCCGCGCTTCCATCTGCGACAGGTGCTTGCTCACCGCCGACGTGGTGATGCCGAGCTCACGCCCCGCCGCGCTGAGGCTGCCGGCCGCGGCCAGCGTCGAAAAAAAGCCGAGGTCCGTCGGGTTGATCTCACTGGCCATGCGGGCTCATTGTTGAATTGAAGTTAACGAAGCTTTGACTCTAGGCGCGATGTCGCGGGCTGTCGAGTTC
>NZ_CALRZC010000268.1:0-10672 GCF_943372545.1 Variovorax sp. YR752
ATCACCTGGCCGGTGTCGTTCTGGCAGGTGAAACCGACCGTGGCGGTGGTGTCCACCGCCGACGAAGCCGTGACGGTGCCGAAGGCGAAGCTCGGCTGGGTGGCGACCCAGCAGGTCGGGTCGGCATGCGCCGCGCCCATGGCCAGCAGCCACGCGGACACCAGCGCCAGCACAAATCTCAACGTACGCATGTCAACCGCTCTTTCTGCAAACCACCGCCCTCGGGGCGCCGCCAGTCGAACCCTGCCTGGCACACCGCGCCGTCGGGCGTGCGGACGGCCAGCGTGTTGCGCACGTCCAGCGTGTCCAGGTACACCCAGCCGTCATAGCCCACCACCGCACCGCTGCCGCCCTGCGCGTTCGCCTGCACGCGGCTGCCCAGCGGCAAGGGCTGGCCCTGCGCGTCCATCAGAGCCACGTGGGCGGCCCGCACGGGCGTGATGCTGAAACGCGCCCGCGCGCCCGACCGGCCGGCGGGGGTGACCAGGGCCTCGGCGCGCTCGATGCGCACATCGGCGGGCAGGTCCATCGGATCGATCGCGAGCTTGTTGTTCTGGTAGGCGTTCACCGGCACGACCAGCAGCAGCCCGCTCGAATTCGTCTGCCCCACCGGGCGATTCTCGAGCTTCACGGGCACGCCGGCCACGCCGTCGGTGTCCACCACCGCAAAGGCGTCGTCGATGCGCCGCGCGGCCAGCACGCCGCCGCCCATCAGCACCAGCGCACCGCTGGCGCCCGCATAGGCGTAGCGGCTGGCGCTGTTGCCACCCATCTCGCTCACCCCGGCCTGCACGCGGCCGTAAGGGCCCAGGTAGTTGACTTCGGCCTGCCCGCCCGGCGCACCGCCGCCCGCACGCGCGGTGGCACGCCAGCCCCAGCCACCGTCGCCGAGGGGGGACTGCTGCGCGCTGACGGTGCCGACCGTGCCCTGATCGCCGCTGCGTTGCACGCTCGCGCTCACGCTGGTCTGCGCGTCCCACGACCAGCTCAGGCTGACGAAGACGCCGCGGTCGCTGCGCTTGTCCAGGTTCTGGTTCATGCCCACCGAGACCGAGGACGCGCGCCCGATCGAACGGAACCAGTTCACGCTGGCGTAGCGCGATGCGGTCTGCCCCATCGGGCGCAGGTAAAGATAGCTGACGCTGACGTTGCCCAGGCCGCGCATGTCGTAGCCCACGCTCGCGCTGGCGCTGCCCTTGGCCGGGGCCGAGCCGTAGGCCGTTGCCACATCGCGGTAGTCGCCCTGGGTGCGGGTGCCGTTCAGGCCGACCGACAGGCGCTCCTGGCGCCACAGGTAGCCCAGGCTGGTCTGCGTGCCGCTGCGGCTGCCGCCCGGGGTGTCGGCGTCGTGCCGGCTGCCCGCCAGCGCCCCCGACAGCGTGCCCGCGGCGCCCAGTTGCCACACGCCCCCGGCGCCGGCCAGTGCCAGGCCGCGCGTCACCTCGCCGTGCGCTTCCATCGTGAAGCTGTCGCTGAGGCCCCGGCGCCAGGTGCCGGTCAGGACCGGCTGCTTGCCGTAGTCGAAGGAACGCAGGCCGTAGTTGCGGCGCACCACGCCGAGGTCGACGGTCCAATCGGTCAGCCCGGGCGCTAGCAGGCGGTTGCTGTCGAAGAGCGAAAAGCTCAGCGTGGCGGCGCGACCCAGCGCGTCGGTCACCACCACCTGCGCCGTGCCCGTGCTGTTGATGCGCGGCAGCGCGTTGAGCTGAAAGGGCCCGGCCGGCACCTGGCCGCTGTACTGACGGATGCCGTCGATGAACAGTTCCACGTCCGAAGGCATCGTGGCCGAGCCGATGAAGCTGGGCAGCGGTGCGGTCTGCCGGTAAGGCTGCAGGCCGAAGTCGCGCGACAGCTGGATGCCGCCGATGCGCGTGGCGCGCGACCAGGGCACGGCGCCGGTGAGCGTATCGCCCACGCGCAGGGTGAGCATCTTGTCCGGGAAGGCCATGCTCCAGGTGCTGTCCATGCGCACGGACTGGTCCTTCGAGCCACTGTGGTCGCGCGTGCGCTGCATCAGCCAGGTGGTGCTGAGCACGCTGGCGCCGCGGAACGCGCGCAGCTCGCCGAAGGCGCTCAGGCTGCTGCTGCCGCCCCTGCCCCGGGTGCCATAGAGGTCGTAGTTAAGCAGCAGGCCGGTGGACGTGCTCAGCGGCTGCGCGGTGACTGCCGCCTGCCCCACCGTGGCCGTGGGCAGGCTCAGCATCGCCAGCGGCGCAGTCAGGCTCAGTTGCTGGCGCGCGGCATCGTAGGCCACCACCAGTTCAGGCAGATCGCGCAGGGGCAGCCATTCGGCGCCGCTGTCGGGCAGGGAAAAACTCAGTTCGCGCAGCACCGCGCGGGACGCCCACAAGGCCCCGGCCTCCAGGCGAAACGGGTGCAGTCCGCGCGCCATGCCATTGAGACTGACCTCCAGGTACAGCGTCATGGCGCCCGGCACGGCCTGGGCGGCGGGCGCTGCCTGGGCGGGGAGCGCGGTCAGGGCCAACGCCAGCGGGGCCAACGCGAACGGGGCCAGCCAGGCCCTCGCAGCGCATCGGGCCCGCTCAGCGCGCCAGCGGCGCGAGGTCGGCGGCTGTTGTTCTGCCATCGATCATGACCTGCCAGCGGCCCGCGCCCGACACGGCGGCGGGCGGCGTCTTCAGCGGCCAGCGCATGGTGGCGCCAGGCAGCACATAGCCCAGCAAGCCGTTGTAGGCGCTGACGGCACGACCGTCCGCGCCGGTGAATACAAGATCCGCCAGCTGGGCATGCACCCCGCCGCTGTTGCTGACTTCCAGCACGGCCTTGCCGCCCTCGCTGCGCAGGCTCCAGCGCAACTGCGCGGGGGTCGGCTCCACGCCTGCCGGAGAAACGAAGATGGGCAGCGAGTGCCGCATCACGAAGTTCAGGCTGCTCTTCTTGCCGTCCGTCGCCGCGCCCGCCGCCTGGGGCACGGGCAGCTCGTCCACCAGCACGCGGTAGGCCTCTTCGGCCGCACCCGCGGGCGGCGGGCCGTTGCGGATCACGCGCACCAGTTGCCGTCCGTCGATGGGCAGTTGCAGCATGGGCGGGCTGACGATCAGTCCTTCCGCCGGTTCCATGCGGTCCTGCCCGTCGACCTGCGTCCATCGGAACACGCGGATCTGCGCGTCCAGCGGCGCCGGCCCCGTGTTGCTCAGCCAGAGCCCGTCGGCCTGCCGTGTCGGCACCAGCGTCAAGGTGACAGGCGAGACCTGCAGGCCGGCCGCCTGGACCGCACCGCCGCACAGCAGGCATGCGCCCCACAGTCCCCCGATGGCAAGTGCACGTCTCACGATTCAGCTCTGGCTCGGTGATTCAGCGCTGGCTCAGTACGTGACCGTGACCGTGACGGTGTCGGCGTAGCTGCCGGGCGCGAAATTGGCGTTGGTGTTCTTGGCGTAGACCGTCAGGGATGCCGCACTGCCGTCGCCCGTGCCACTCACGGTGTTGGAACCGATGGTGCTGCCCCAGGCCGCACTGTAGGTCGAGTCCGAATACAGCGAGTAAGGCACCTTGTCGCTGGTGGTGAGCGACGACATGAAACCCGTGCCATTGACAGTGCCGCTGTTGGCGGTCGAAGGCGCCAGGCCGACGTTGTACGGCGTGGTCTTGGAGCAGGTGACCGAAATGGTGTTGCTGCCCGTCTGGTTGGTCGCCGTGGGCAGCACGGCGGTGCCCAGGTTGATGTCGGAGGCGGTACCGGCCGTCACCGAGCAGCTCTTGACGATGGTCATCTTGACCTGAAAGCTCGCCGTGGCCGTCTCGGCCAGGGCCGAACCGGATGCGAGAACGAGGGTGGCGGTGGCCGCCGCGGCGACTGCGAGCTTGAACATGAAGGCACTCCAAATGCAATCATTAAGACCTGACTGGTCGGTATTTTGTAATCCTTTTGACTACAAAGTGGCGCAAGGATGCCTCACAACCGGCCTGTTTGCCCTCAGATCCACAGAGTCGCAGCCCAAGTTTCGTGATGTAGTTCTCGTAACAATTAGAAAACTGTTTGCTTTGTTTACATTTTGCCAACAGTCCAAGTGTCGCTTGCCCGCACGGAATGGGTGCCGTGGTCGGTCGACGCCCGTTGCCGGGACGAAGTCGCGGTCGGCATGTCGGGCGCGCCATGCCCGGCCACCGGTGATGCGGCGGCCGAAGGGTGTGAAGTGCTGACGGCCCGGCCGGGCGGTGCGGGGGCTTGCGCGCCGGTCTGACGGCGATCAGCCGCCTTCCAGCGGCGCCTCGATGACGAAGGCGTACAGCCCGGCCATCCGGCCCTCACGAAAGCGCCACACGTCGCAGTACGCATGGCGGGTGGCCTTCCCGCCCTCGTCTTTCAGCGTGATCTCGCCGAGGGCCGTGACGAAATCACCCTCGGCGATCAGGTGATGAACCTCGAAGCTCGGTGGCTCGGCGTACGCGGTCGCCATCCACTGGCGCACGGCGTCCTTGCCGTGGAGCGTTCGGTCGCCCACGAAGGTCCATCGGGTGTCCTCGGTGCAGAACGCGAGGAATCCTTCGTAGTCGCCCTGGGTGATGGCCGCGTTGGCCTTTTGCAGAATGGCTTTGTGTGTCGCTGACATGCGGAACGCTCCGGTAGAGGCCCGCGCACGCCATGCAGCGGCGCCCCGTGAATGAGTCAGCGAGTAAGCGCCCCGCGGCCTCAGGCCTTTGTCAGCCGCCGCCGCGTCTTGACCGCCGACGCCAGCCCCTCGAGCACCGGCACCGTCTGCGCAAAGCCGATGCACGCGTCGGTGATCGACACGCCGTGCTTCAGCGGCACGCCGGGCTTCAGGTCCTGCCGGCCTTCCTCGAGGTGGCTCTCGATCATGATCCCCGTGATGCGCCGCTCGCCGCCCGCAATCTGCGCAGCCACGTCTTCGGCCACCACGATCTGGCGCTGGTGCTGCTTGCTGCTGTTGCCATGCGAGACGTCGATCATCACTTGCGGGCGCAGGCCGTTGGCCAGCAGCGCCTCGCAACTCGACGCGACATCCGCCGCCGAATAGTTGGGCGCCTTGCCGCCGCGCAGGATCACGTGGCAGTCGTCGTTGCCGCGCGTCTCGAAGATCGCGGCCATGCCCATCTTGGTCATGCCCATGAAGGCATGCGGCGCGCGGGCCGCAAGAATGGCGTCGGCCGCCACCTTCACGCTGCCGTCGGTGCCGTTCTTGAAGCCGACCGGGCAGCTCAGGCCCGACGCCAGCTGCCGGTGGCTCTGGCTCTCGGTGGTGCGCGCGCCGATGGCGCCCCAGGCGATCAGGTCGGCAATGAACTGCGGGCTCAGCAGGTCGAGAAACTCGGTGCCGGTGGGCAGGCCCAGCGTGGTCAGCTCGAGCAGCAGGCGCCGCGCGCGCTCCAGGCCTTCGTTGATGGCGAAGCTCCCGTCCAGGTGCGGGTCGTTGATGTAGCCCTTCCAGCCGACGGTGGTGCGCGGCTTCTCGAAGTAGGCGCGCATCACGATGACCAGGTCGTCCTGCAGCGAATCGGCCACCTTCTTCAGGCGTTGTGCGTACTCGATGGCCTGGTCGTGGTCGTGGATAGAGCACGGACCGACCACCACCACCAGCCGGTCGTCGCGGCCGTGCAGCACGTCGGCGATGGCCGCGCGGCTGCCTTCGACCAGCGCGAGCGTGTTGTCACGCACGGGCACGCGCTCCTGCAGCAGCGCGGGGGTCATGAGGGGACGCACGGCGCCGATGCGCACGTCGTCGATGCGGGTGGTGTCGAGCGTGCTGTCGCGGGAGCCGACTTCGGCGTCGTGGAGGGGGTCGTCGAGGCGGGGCATGGTCGTGGGTCTTGTGTCGAAGAAGGTTTCCTCGATTGTCCCCTCGAAGCCGCCTACCGCCGACGGCCCCCTTCTGCTCGCCTACTTGCCGATCAGCTGCGTGAGCTTGTCGGCTTCGAACGACTCGCCGCGCGCCGCGTCGCCCGGCACGCAGTCCTTTGTGCCCGGCTGCGCCGACAGCTTCTCGATGGCCTGCCACAAAAGCGCGATCTGGTGTTCCTGGCTCGACGCGTTGTCGATCAGGCCGCGCATGGCCTGGCTGAGCGGGTCGTCGTCCTGCGTGATGCCGTAGGCCGAGAACTTCTGCGGCGCGGACACGTCGGCGCTCTCGCCCTCTTTTGAAGGGATGATGCGCGCCGGAATGCCCACCGCGGTCGCCCCGGCCGGCACCGGCTTGATGACCACCGCGTTGCTGCCGATCTTGGCGCCGTCGCCGACGACAAAGCCGCCCAGCACCTTGGCGCCCGCGCTCACCACCACGTTCTTGCCCAAGGTCGGGTGGCGCTTGGTGCCCTTGTAGAGCGAGGTACCGCCCAGCGTCACACCCTGGTAGATGGTGCAGCCGTCGCCGATCTCGGCGGTTTCGCCGACCACCACGCCCATGGCATGGTCGAAGAACACGCGTTCGCCGAGCTTGGCGGCCGGGTGGATCTCGATGCCCGTGAGCCAGCGCGCGCAATGCGCGATGAAGCGGGCCGGCCACTTGAAACCGTGGGTCCAACAGGCATGCGCCCAGCGGTGCAGCACCACGGCATGGAAGCCGGGGTAGACCGTGATCACTTCCCAGGCGCTGCGGGCGGCCGGGTCGCGTTCGAGGATGCACCGGATGTCGGCGCGCAGGCGAGAGAACATCGCTGCCTTTGTTGTCGTTATATCGATAGGGGCTGGGCAGTCTAAAGCCGGGCGTCTTCGCGTACGCGCGATGGGGTTTTGTGACGGCTCAGCTGCCGCGCGGCGGCCGGGTGGCGTCGCTCATGGCCTTGGCAATGCCGCGCAGGATGTGGATTTCCTCGGGCGTGGGCTGCGCGCGGTTGAAGAGCTGCTGCAGCCGCGGCATGAGCTTCTTGGGCGCCGCCGGGTCGAGAAAGCCGATGTCCACCAGCGAGCGCTCCCAGTGGTCGAGCATGCCGGCCACGGCCTGCGCGTCGGCCGCCTGCACCGGCGCGATGGCCTCGCGCACGCCGTAGCCGCCCAGCGCCAGGCGCCATTCGTAGGCCACCACCTGGATGGCCGCGCCCAGGTTGAGCGAGCCGAATTTCGGGTCGGTGGGAATGGTCAGCGCCACGTTGCAGCGGTAGACGTCCTCGTTGCGCATGCCGAAACGCTCCGAGCCGAACAAAAAGGCCACGTGCTGGTCGCCCTGCTTGCCCAGCGGCTCCAGGTGCTCGCGCGGCGTGCGCGTGGGCGGGCCGAAGTCGCGCGGGATCATGGCCGTGGCGCACAGGTGGGTCACGCCGTCGAGGGCTTCATCGAGCGTTTCGACGATGCGGGCGTTGTTCAGCACGTCCAGGGCACCACTGGCGCGCTGGATGGTTTCCTCGCGCCGCAGCACGTTGGCCCAACGGGGCGTCACCAGCACCAGGTCGTCGAAACCCATGGTTTTCATGGCGCGGGCGGCGGCGCCCACATTGCCGGCGTGGCTGGTCTGGATGAGGATGAAACGGGTGCGCATGACGGGTGGGGAAGACACAAACGGGCTGAGCCGGTAAAATGCCCGATTCTCGCCGCCCGCATCGCCGGGTCGCAGGGTCTTCCAGATTGCACCAAATTGCATTCCTGGGGGCCACATCCCACCGTTCTTCTCACAATCCAGAATGTCGTCCCCCAACCTGCATCCCATGCTCAATGTGGCCGTCAAGGCCGCACGCGCCGCCGGCGCCATCATCAATCGCGCTGCCCTCGACGTCGAGGCCGTGCGCATCTCCCAGAAGCAGGTCAACGACTTCGTCACCGAAGTCGATCACGCCAGCGAGAAGGTCATCATCGAGACCTTGCTGGGCGCGTACCCGGGGCACGGCATCCTGGCCGAAGAATCGGGCACCGAATACGGCGCCAAAGACTCCGAGTTCGTCTGGATCATCGATCCGCTCGACGGCACCACCAATTTCATCCACGGCTTCCCGGTCTACTGCGTGTCCATCGCGCTGTCGGTGCGCGGCAAGATCGAGCAGGCGGTCGTTTTCGACCCGTCGCGCAACGACCTGTTCACGGCCACCAAGGGCCGCGGCGCCTACATGAACGAGCGCCGCATCCGCGTGTCCAAGCGCGTGAAGCTCAGCGAGTGCCTCATTTCGACCGGCTTCCCGTTCCGCACCGGCGACAACTTCAAGCAGTACCTGGCCATCATGGCGGACATGATGCCCCGCATGGCCGGCCTGCGCCGCCCCGGCGCCGCCGCCCTCGACCTGGCCTACGTGGCCGCCGGTTTCACCGACGGCTTCTTCGAAACCGGCCTGAACCCCTGGGACGTGGCCGCCGGCTCGCTGCTGGTGACCGAGGCCGGCGGCCTCATCGGCAACTTCACGGGCGAGCCCGACTTCCTCGACCAGCGTGAATGCCTGGCCGGCGCCCCGCGCG
Source organism: Variovorax sp. YR752 (assembly GCF_943372545.1). NCBI lineage: Bacteria > Pseudomonadati > Pseudomonadota > Betaproteobacteria > Burkholderiales > Comamonadaceae > Variovorax > Variovorax sp. YR752. The sequence continues at coordinate 8,357 of NZ_CALRZC010000268.1, forward strand.
TGTACGGCCAGCTGGTGCCGCTGCTCGCCAAGTACTCCAAGTTCGCCAACGTGGACGACAAGCTGCGCGCCAGCGACCGCGTGCGCGCCGTGTCGGCCTCGACCCGCTCGACGCCCGACGAGGCCTCGACCGACCTGTACGCCCGCAGCACCGTGACCGACCAGACGGCCGCCTCGCTCGACGGCAGCGTCGAGGCCCCCGCGGCAGCACCCGCCGCGCCGGCCGCCCCGCGCAAGCTCACCCGCATCAAGCGCGAGGCGCCCGCCGAGGGCGACGCCTCCGCCAAGTGATGACGGGGCCGGGCGCCGCCGCGCGGGTTCGTGCGGCGTTGCGCATTGCGCTGAGCCACTACGTCGCGAGCGGGCTCACCGTCGCGCTCGGCCTGCTCGTGATTTCGGGCGGGGTGCACCTGTGGCTGGGCACCCTGGCCGCCTCGGCCGCCGCCACCGGCGTGATCGTCACGGCGCCGCCCGACCTGCCCGGCCCGCGCCGCGGCAAGTTCCTGCAGATGCTGCCGGCGCCGCTCATCGGCCTGCCGCTGTTCTTCGCGGTGCAGATGCTGCACGGCGCACCGATCCGCCTCGGACTGCTGCTGGTGCCCGCCACCTTCATGGCCTTCGTGGCCATGGCCTGGGGCAAGCGCGGCATTCCCATCGCTATCGCGGTGATGTTCTCGATGATCTTCTCGATGGCCACGCCGGCGCCCGCCGGGCTGTCCGACGCCATCGCGCGCACCACCGAGTTCGGCCTGGGCGCCGGCCTGTACGTGGTGTGGGCCACGCTGGCCAACCTGCTGCTCAACGGGCGCTTTCGCACCCAGTCGATCGCCGACGTGCTGTTTTCGCTGGCCGCGCTCATGCGCACCGAGGCCAGCCAGTTCACGCCGCAGGACGAAACCCGTGACATCCGCGACACCCCCGCCTCGCTGCTGGGCCAGCTGCTGCGTGAGCAGGCCGCGCTGGCCGATCAGCTGCAGGCCACGCGCGACATCGTGCTCGAGTCGCCGCGCACGCCGCGCCGCCAGCGGATGGCCGGCATGCTCGTCATCGTGCTCGAGATGCGCGACCAGCTGCTCGCCAGCGAACTCGACCTCGACGCCCTGCGCGCCCATCCGTCGCACGCGCAGGCGCTGGTCGAGATGCGCCGCATCCTCGAAGAGCTGGCCGACGAAACAACCGCCCTGGCCGATGCGCTGCTCATGCGCCGCCACCCCGCCGCCGTGGCCGACCGCCGGCCGCGCCTGGCCGCCATCCACGTGACGGCCGACGACGAAGACACGCACGGCCAGATGGGCCCGTCGGCCGCCATGCTCGCGCGCGGCCTGGCCAGCCGCATCGGCCACATCAACGACGAAGTGCTGCGCCTCGCGGCCATGGCGCGCGGCGACGTCGAGCCCAACCTGGCCGTGGTGCGCGCCAACTGGCAGCTCTTCGTGAGCCCGACCGACTGGTCGCTGCGCCCTTTTCTTGCGCTGTGGCGCTGGGACGCACCGCCGCTGCGCCACGCGATTCGCGCGGCGCTGGCCATCGCGGCGGGCTACGGCATCGCCGTGTCGATGCCCTGGGGCTCGCACGACTACTGGATTTTGCTGACCATCGTGGTCGTGCTGCGCGGCAGCCTCTCGCAGACCCTGGAACGGCGCAACAGCCGCGTCGCCGGCACGCTGCTGGGCTGCGTGCTCGCGGTGGGCCTGCTGTCGGCGCACCCCTCGGCGCTGATGCTGCTGGTGAGCGTGACCATCGCACAGGCCATCGCCCACAGCTTCGCGGTGCGGCGCTACCTCGTCACCGCCGTGGCCGCTACCGTGCTGGGCCTGCTGCAGGCCCACATGCTGAACACCGGCACCGCGCCCATCTTTGCGCTGTTCGAGCGCATCGCCGACACGCTCATCGGCGCGGCGCTGGCCTGGGGCTTCTGCTACGTGCTGCCCTCGTGGGAGCGCACGCAGATCCCCGCGCTGGTGGCGCGCGTGCTCACCGCGCAGGCACGCCACGCGCGGCTCGCGCTCGGCCTGGGCCAGCTGCAGGCCATCCAGAGCAGCCCCGAGCTCGAATGGCGGCTCGCGCGCCGCGAGGCCTACGACAGCCTCTCGGCGCTGGTGCAGGCCACGCAGCGTTCGCTCTCCGAACCACGCGCCGTGCAGCCGCCGCTCGAACCGCTCGAACATCTGCAGGCCCACAGCTACCAGCTGCTCGCGCAGCTCAGCGCCGTGAAGTCGATGCTCGTGCTGCGCCGCGACCGCCTCACGCCGGGCGACATCGAAGGCCCGCTCGTGCGCACCGCGCAGCGCATCGAGGCAGCCCTGGGAACCATTCC
>NZ_CALRZC010000269.1:0-10401 GCF_943372545.1 Variovorax sp. YR752
GCCGAGCCGTTCGGCCAGCAGCCGCGTGCTGAGCTTGTCCATGCCGACCTCGTCGAGCAGCGCGAGCGCGGCCTCGAGGATCACTTCACTGTCCAGTTTCATGTCGATGTGCGTGCCCGGGAGTGGGCAAATGAGGGGTGCTTCACAGCCTGGAATTTATTGCTGATAATTCCTTATCAATGATAAATTCTGACCCTTCTTCTCCGCCCGCCGTCGCGGGCGGCCGCCATGCGCATGCGGTGATCCTCGCGATCGTCACGCTCGATGCCATCGGCATCAGCCTGGTCATGCCGATCGTGCCGGGCCTGCTGCGCGAGGTCGGCCACACCGGCGACCTCGGCTGGCGCTTCGGCGCTTTTCTGTCGCTCTACGCGCTGATGCAGTTCCTGTGCGCACCCGTGCTCGGCGCGCTCAGCGACCGCTTCGGCCGCCGCCCGGTGCTGCTGGTGTCGGTGGCGGGCGCGGCGATCGATGCGCTCTTCATGGCCTTCGCGCCCTCGCTGTGGCTGCTGTTCGTGGGCCGCGCGATCGCGGGCCTGACCGGCGCGAGCATGGCGGTGGCCTCGGCGGCCATTGCCGACCTCACGCCCGAGCACCAGCGTGCGCGCTGGTTCGGTCGCATGGGCGCCTGCTTCGGCCTGGGCTTCATCGCGGGGCCGGCGATCGGCGGCGTGCTCGGCGACCATGGCGTGCGACTGCCCTTCGTGGCCGCCGCGGTGCTCAACGGCATCACCTTCCTGGTCGGCCTGCTGGTGCTGCGCGAGTCGCGTCCGCCGGCGCTCGCCGCCAAGCCCTTCGACAGCGCCGTGCTGCATCCGCTGGCGCCGCTGCGCTGGGCCGCGGGCGTTCCCGCGCTGCTGCCGATCCTCGGCGTGTTCGGGGTGCTCGTGATGGTGGGTGAGGTTGCTGGCACGACCTGGGTGCTCTACGGCGAGGACCGCTTCGCCTGGAACGCCACCACGGTCGGCCTGTCGCTCGCGTGCTTCGGCCTGCTCCATGCGGTGGTGCAGGGCTTCGTGGCGGGCCCGGTGGTCGAGCGCTGGGGCGAGCGCGCGGCGATTGCCATCGGCACGCTCGCCGACTGCACGGCCTACGCGCTGATCGCCTTCGCCACGCAGGGCTGGATGGCGCTCGCGCTGCTGCCGCTGCTGTGCATGGGCGGCATCGGCCAGCCGGCGCTGCAGGCGACGCTTTCGCGGCGCGTGGGCGAGGCCGAGCAGGGGCGGCTGCAGGGCGTGCTCGCGAGCCTCTCGAGCCTGGCCTCGGTGGTCGGGCCTCTGGTGATCAGCTCGGTCTACTTCGCGTTCCGGGCGCGCTTTCCGGGCATCGTGTGGCTGGCGGGCGCTGTGCTCTACCTGCTGTGCCTGCCGGTGATGCTCAGGAAGAGCGCACCCGGGGGCGCAAGCTGCCGGTGAAGGTCATTCCTCAAACGCATCAGGTCCTTCCATATTTTCACTATGCAAGGGGGCGGCTTTCGCTGATATTGCGCGGATGTCTGCACCTCACACCCCGCTTCCCGTTGCCGCCGAAGTCGAACAGCTGCTGCAGCGCCTGGGCGTGCCCCGCACCGCCCACACCGGCGGCGACCTCACGGTGCGCTCGCCGGTCAGCGGCGAAGTGATCGCGCAGGTGCCGCAGACCACGGCCGTGGAAGCCACCGGTGCCATCGGCCGCGCGCACGAAGCCTTCAAGGCCTGGCGCCTGGTGCCGGCGCCGCGCCGCGGCGAGCTGGTGCGCTTGCTGGGCGAAGAACTGCGCGCCGCCAAGCAGGACCTGGGCCGCCTCGTCACGCTGGAGGCCGGCAAAATTCCGTCTGAAGGCGCGGGCGAGGTGCAGGAAATGATCGACATCTGCGACTTCGCGGTCGGTCTCTCGCGCCAGCTCTACGGCCTCACGCTGGCCACCGAGCGCGCCGAGCACCGGATGATGGAAACCTGGCATCCGCTGGGCGTGTGCGGCGTGATCTCGGCCTTCAACTTTCCGGTGGCCGTGTGGTCGTGGAACGCGGCGCTCGCGCTGGTGTGTGGCGACTCGGTGGTGTGGAAGCCTTCGGAAAAAACGCCGCTCACCGCACTGGCCGTGCATGCCATCGCGCAGCGCGCCATTGCCCGCTTCGGCGATGCGCCCGAAGGGCTGCTCGGCTTGCTGCTGGGCCAGCGCGACATCGGCGAGGTGCTGGTGGACGACCCCCGCGTGCCGATCCTCTCGGCCACGGGCTCCACCGCGATGGGCCGCCAGGTCGGGCCCAAGCTCGCTGCGCGCTTCGCCCGCGCGATCCTCGAACTGGGTGGCAACAACGCCGCCATCGTCACGCCCTCGGCCGACCTCGATCTCACGCTGCGCGGCATCGCGTTCGCGGCCATGGGCACGGCCGGCCAGCGCTGCACCACGCTGCGGCGCCTGTTCGTGCACGACAGCGTGTACGACCAACTGGTGCCCAAGCTCGTGAAGGTCTACGGCAACGTGCAGGTGGGCGATCCGCGCGAGGCCGGCACGCTGGTCGGTCCGCTGATCGACCGCGCGGCCTTCGACGGCATGCAGAAGGCCCTGAACGAAAGCCGCGAGATCGGCGCCACGGTGCACGGCGGCCAGCGCGTGGACGGCATCGGCACGCCCGACGCCTATTACGTGCGCCCCGCGCTGGTCGAATTGAAGTCGCACGACGGCCCGGTGCTGCGCGAAACCTTCGCGCCCATCCTCTACGTGGTGCGCTACCGCACGCTCGACGAAGCGATCGAATGGCACAACGCAGTGGGCGCGGGCCTGTCGTCGTCGATCTTCACGCTCAATGTGCGCGAGGCCGAGCGCTTCATGTCCAGCGCCGGGTCGGACTGCGGCATCGCCAACGTCAACATCGGCCCGAGCGGTGCCGAGATCGGCGGTGCCTTCGGCGGCGAGAAGGAAACCGGCGGCGGGCGCGAAGCGGGCTCGGACAGCTGGAAGGCGTACATGCGCCGCGCGACCAACACCATCAACTACTCGACGGCGCTGCCTCTCGCACAAGGCGTGACCTTCGACATCGGCGACTGATCGAACCCCGGCCTGTTGTTCTCGCCGCGCAGCACCTCGCTGCAGCGGCAGGGCAGCGGTCGCGCGCATCCCCCCAAAGAAAACCACCAGGAGACAGAAAAGATGAAGATGCAACTGAAGACCCTCGCCACCGCCGCGCTGCTCGCGCTCGCCTTCGGCACCCCAGCCACCGCGCAGCAGACACCCACCGGCGGCACGCTCGACAAGATCAAGACCAGCGGCAAGGTCGTGCTCGGCGTGCGCGAAGCCTCGCCGCCGATGGCCTACATGCTGGGCGCGGGCGAGAAGTACGTGGGCTACCACGTCGAACTCTGCGAGCGCGTGCTGAAGGACATCGTGCCTTCCGCCAAGCTCGAGTACATGGCCGTGACCGCGCAGAACACCATCCCGCTGGTGCAGAACGGCACGCTCGACATCGGCTGCGGCCCCACCACCAACAACACCGCGCGCCAGCAGCAGGTGGCCTTCGCGCTCACCACGTACGTGAGCGAAGTGCGCATGGCGACCCGGGTCGATTCGGGCATCACCGCGCTCGACCAGCTCGCGGGCCGCAACGTGTCGGCATCGACCGGCACCACCGCCGTGCAGCTGCTGCGCAAGCGCGAGCGCGCGCAGAACGTCTCTTACAACACGATGCTCGGCAAGGACCACCTGGAGAGCTTCCTGCTGATGGAGTCGGGCCGCGCCGATGCCTTCGTGCTCGACGACAACCTGCTCGCCGGCATCATCGCGAACTCCAAGAACCCGACGGCCTACCGCATCACCGGCGAGGCACTGGGCTCGGAGCCGATCGCGTTGCTGTTCCGCAAGGACGACCCGAGCTTCAAGGCCGCGGTGGACGAGTCGCTGCGCAAGCTCATGAAGAGCGGCGAGCTCGAGAAGATCTACACCAAGTGGTTCGTGGCCGCGATTCCGCCGAAGAACACCAGCCTCAACCTGCCGATGAGCCCGGCCCTGAAGCAGCTGCTGCTCGAACCCAACGACAAGCCACTGGAAGCCTACGCGAAGTGACAGACGCTGCCGTGTTCTCGTCGGCGCAACGCGTGCGCGCCATCAACGTCTCGGAGATCCTGCGCATCACCGACCACGCGCAGGCGCTCAAGCGCGCCGGCCGCCCGGTGATCGTGCTGGGCGCGGGCGAGCCCGACTTCGACACGCCCGAGAACATCCGGCATGCGGCCTTGCAGGCCATTGCGCGCGGCGACACGCGCTACACGGTGCTCGACGGCAGCCCGGCGATGAAGGCGGCCGTGCAGCTGAAGTTCAAGCGCGACAACGCGTTGGACTTCGCGCTCGACGAAATCAGCGTGAGCGCGGGCGCCAAGCAGGTGATCTTCAACGCGCTGATGGCGAGCCTGAACCCGGGCGACGAAGTGATCCTGCCCGCGCCGTACTGGACGTCTTACGCGGACATCGTGCAGATCTGCGGCGGTGTGCCGGTGTCGGTGGCGTGCGGTGAGGAGAACGGCTTTCGGCTGACCGCGGCGCAACTGCAGGCGGCCATCACGCCGCGCACGCGCTGGCTGTTTCTCAACTCGCCGTCGAACCCGAGCGGCGCGGCCTACAGCGCGGCGCAGCTGAGACCGATCACCGATGTGCTGCTCGAGCATTCAGGCGTGTGGGTGCTGGCGGACGACATCTACGAACACATCCTCTACGACGGCCTCGCCTTTGCGACGCCGGTGGCCGTCGAGCCGCGGCTGCGCGACCGCACGCTCACGGTGAACGGCGTGTCGAAGGCCTATGCGATGACCGGCTGGCGCGTCGGCTACGGCGCCGGGCCGCGCGCGCTGATCGCGGCGATGGCCGTGGTGCAGAGCCAGTCGACCTCGTGCCCGTCGTCGGTGAGTCAGGCTGCGGCGATCGAGGCGCTCACCGGTCCGCAAGACATCGTGGCCGAACGTTGCGCATCGTTTCAACAGCGCCGCGACTTCGTCGTGGCCGCGCTCAACCGCACGCCGGGCCTGCATTGCCGCGTGCCCGAGGGCGCCTTCTATACCTTTGCGAGCTGCGCCGGCGTGCTCGGCAAGCGCACCGCCAGCGGCGCGCTGCTGCAGACCGACAGCGACTTCTGCCGCTACCTGCTGCAAGAGTTCGAGGTGGCGGTGGTGCCGGGCAGCGTGTTCGGGCTGGCGCCGTATTTCCGCATCTCGTATGCGACGTCGATGGCGCAGCTGGAAGAGGCGTGCGCGCGCATCGCCGCCGCCTGCGCCGCGCTCACATGACCCCGCATTTCTCCCTCCCCCGCTGGGGGAGGGTTGGGGTGGGGGCACGCGGCGCATCCATTCCTGTCGGCGCATCCAACGCCGGTTGCCCCCATCCCAGCCTTCCCCCAGAGGGGGAAGGAGCGAATACCAAGACCTTTATCACATTGGACACCCCATGACTTCCTCCCGCACCGGCGGCCAGATCCTGGTCGACCAGCTCATCACCCACGGCGTCAAGCAGCTCTTCTGCGTGCCCGGCGAAAGCTTTCTCGCCGTGCTCGATGCGCTGCACGACGCATCGATCGACGTGACGGTGTGCCGGCAGGAGGGCGGCGCAACCATGATGGCCGAGGCGCAGGGCAAGCTCACGGGCCAGCCCGGCATCTGCTTCGTCACGCGCGGCCCCGGCGCCACCAACGCGGCGGCGGGCGTGCACATCGCGCACCAGGATTCGACGCCGCTGCTGCTGTTCGTCGGCCAGGTCGCACGCGACGCGATGGGCCGCGAAGCCTTCCAGGAGCTGGACTACAGCGCGGTCTTCGGCACGATGGCCAAGTGGGTCGTGCAGATCGACGATCCGGCGCGCGTGCCCGAACTCGTGTCGCGCGCCTTCCATGTCGCGACCTCGGGCCGGCCCGGTCCGGTGGTGATCGCGCTGCCGGAAGACATGCTGACCGAAGCCGCCGTGGTGGCCGATGCGTTGCCGTATGCGGTCACTGAAACCCATCCCGGTACGGCGCAACTGGTAGAGCTGCAGCAGCGCCTGTCGCAAGCGCAGCGGCCGGTCGTCATCCTGGGCGGCAGCCGCTGGTCCGAAGCCGCGACGCAGCAGTTCGCGCAGTTCGCCGAGGCGTATGCGCTGCCCGTGTACTGCTCGTTCCGCCGCCAGATGCTGATGTCCGCCGAGCACCCCTGCTATGCGGGCGACCTGGGGCTCGGCGCGAACCCGCGCATGCTGGCGCGCATCCGCGATGCGGACCTCGTGCTGCTGGTCGGCGGGCGCTTGTCGGAGGTGCCGTCGCAGGGCTATGAGCTGTTCGCGATCCCGCAGCCGAAGCAGACGCTGGTGCATGTGCACGCCGATGCCGACGAGCTCGGCAAGCTCTATCGCCCGACGCAGGGCATCCATGCCACGCCGCAGGCGTTCGCTGAAGCGGTGGCTGCGCTGCGCCCGGCCTCAGCGCCTTCGTGGCAGGCCGAGACGAAAACCGCGCGCGAAGACTTCCTGCGCTGGAGCGACCCGGGCACGATCCGCATTCCCGGCCCGCTGCAGATGGGCGAGGTCATGCAGCACCTGCGTGAGGTGCTGCCGGCCGACACCATCTTCTGCAACGGCGCGGGCAACTTCGCGACCTGGGTGCACCGCTTCTGGCCGTTCCGTGCGTTCGCGAGCCAGCTCGCACCGACCAGCGGTTCGATGGGTTACGGCCTGCCGGCCGGCGTCGGCGCCAAGCGGCTGTGGCCCGCGCGCGAGGTGGTCGTGTTCGCGGGCGACGGCGATTTCATGATGCACGGCCAGGAGTTCGCGACCGCCGTGCAGTACGGCCTGCCGATCCTCGTGGTGCTGCTGGACAACGGCATGTACGGCACGATCCGCATGCACCAGGAAAAGCACTACCCCGGCCGCATCAGCGCCACGCAGCTGAAGAACCCCGACTTCCGCGGCTATGCAGAGGTGTTCGGCGGCCACGGCGAGCGCGTGACCACGACGGAAGAATTCGGCCCCGCATTGGCGCGAGCCCGTGCGAGCGGCAAGCCGGCGATCCTGCATTGCCTGCTGGACCCCGAGGCGATCACGCCCGCGAGCACGTTGCAGTCGATCCGCAAGGCCGCGCTGGCGGCGGGCTGAAGCGTCGTCAGCGCAGGCCGCCGACGTAGCGCGGCGGCGGCGTGGGCGGCAGGCCATCAGGTTGGCGCGCCGCCAGCCGCGCGGCGCGGGCCAGCGGTTCCATGGCCTGCTCGAGCCGCGTGGCGAGTTGGTCGAGTTCGTCGTCTTTCGTCTCGGCGGCGTGGATGCGCGTCATGCGCACGATCTCGGCGGCGTACTCGGCATTGGTGGCCATCCATTCGGTGTCGGTCACGCGTCCGTGCTTGCGCCGCAGCGCCACGTGCAGGCGGGCGGCGAGGGCGATGCGTTCGCTTTCGGACATGGATGGCATGGCGGGTCTCCGGCGTCTGCGGGTCAAGCTCCCAGGTGTTCCTTGTGTTGAGCAAGATCGAGGCCCACGAGTTCGCTCTCGGGGTCGACGCGCAATCCGACCAGCACATGCACGAGGAACAGCACGATGGCTGTGCCCGTCGCGCTGTAGATCGCCACGCTGCCGACGGCGATCGCCTGCGTCAGCACATTGCCCGTCGCGCCCGAGATGCGCGGGTCGGCGAACACGCCCGTGAGCAGTGCGCCCACGATGCCGCCGATGCCGTGCACGCCGAACACGTCGAGCGAGTCGTCCGCACCGAGCAGGTGCTTCAGGCCGGTGGCGCCCCAGTAGCAGGCCAGCCCGGCGATGGCGCCGATGGCCAGCGCCGCCGGCGGCGTGACGAAGCCGGCCGCCGGCGTGATCGCCACCAGCCCGGCCACGAGGCCGGAGCACAGGCCCAGCAGCGAGGGACTGCGGCGCACGATCCATTCGCCGATCATCCAGCTCATGGCACCGGCCGCCGCCGCGATGTGCGTCACCAGCATGGCCAGTCCGGCGCGCCCGTCGGCCGCCACCGCCGAGCCGGCATTGAAGCCGAACCAGCCCACCCACAGCAGGCCCGCGCCGGTCATGGTGAGCGCCAGGCTGTAGGGCTCGAAGGCCTCGCGCCCGTAGCCCCGGCGCGGCCCGAGCGCATAGGCGCACACCAGCCCCGCGATGCCCGCGTTGACGTGCACCACCGAGCCGCCCGCGAAGTCGAGCGCGCCCATCTGCGCGAGCCAGCCGCCCGGCTCCCACACCCAGTGCGCGACGGGGGCGTACACGAGCACGCTCCACAGCAGCGCGAACCACAGCAGCGCCGAGAAGCGCATGCGCTCGACGAAAGCGCCGAGCACCAGCGCGGTGGTGATGATCGCGAAGCTCAGCTGGAACATGGCGTAGACCGACTCAGGCACGTTCGGCGCCACGTGGCTCACGGCCACCTGGCCGGCGTCTTTCAGGTACTCGAAGCCCGAGAAGCCGATGCGCGAGAGGTTGCCCAGCCAGGGCCAGCCGGGCGTGAAGGCCAGCGAGTAGCCGAGCGCGAACCAGGTCAGCGAGACCACCGCCGCGATCGCCACCACCCCGGCCATGGTGGCCAGTACGTTCTTGCGCCGGACCATGCCGGCGTAGAAGAGCGCGATGCCGGGCAGCGTCATCAGCAGCACCAGCGCGGTCGAGGTCATCATCCAGGCGGTGTCGGCCGCGTTCAGGGAGGCTTGGGGTGCCAGCAGGGCCATGACCGTTTCTTCTTGGAGTGGTGGACACAGGCGTGTGTGCACGAGTCATGCCATCTTGTTAACTGGCTGAAACACTTTCGTTTCCCAACCGGGGGGTCGAAGTAAGTCGAAGCGGGTAATTCCTAATGCACCGGGCGGGTGCGCGCTTGCACAATCTGCGCACTCGCGACGGGCCCTGCTCGTACTGCCGAGGGTCCGAGGAGACAACTTCCGATCGATCAACAAGAACATTCTTCAAAGGCTCCGTACGAGATGCCTGTCTGATATTTGAAAAGCGCCGCTGGTCGGCGCTTTTTTTTGCCTGCTCGCCGCGCGACCTCTGGCGAATTCCTCCAAGCCAAACAAGCCTTCTGGTCAACCGGTGCCGGCCACCACAGCTATCGTTTCGATAGCGATTCGGTGAGACAATCGCCCGCATGGAAATGCTGGTGGTCACGGGCGCCTCACTGCTCGCGGGTTTTATCGATGCGATCGTGGGCGGCGGCGGGTTGATCCTGGTGCCGGCCCTTTTTGCGGTGTTTCCGGGCGCGCCGCCGGCTACGCTGCTGGGCACCAACAAGAGCGCGTCGATCTGGGGCACCGCGGCCTCGGCGGCCCAGTTCAGCCAGCGCGTGCAGATGCGCTGGAGCGCCATGTGGCCGGCGGCGCTGCTGGGCTTCGGCGGCTCGATGGTCGGCGCCTGGACCGTCACGGTCTTCCCGGGCGACTTCCTGCGCCGGGCGCTGCCGGTCATCCTGCTGGGCGTGCTGATCTACACGCTGGCGCGCAAGGACATGGGCCGGCTGCACGCGCCGCGCTTCAGCGGCCGCGCCGAGACGCTCGCGGCCAGCACCATCGGCCTGACCATCGGTTTCTACGACGGCTTCTTCGGGCCGGGCACGGGCAGCTTCCTGGTGTTTCTGTTCGTGCGCTGGATGGGCTACGACTTCCTCAACGCCTCGGCCTCGGCCAAGGTCATCAACACCCTGACCAACGCCGCCGCGCTGATCCTGCTGGCCGCCAAGGGCCACGTCTGGTGGCACTACGGGCTGGTGATGGCGGTCGCCAACGTGGTCGGCAGCCTGGTCGGCACGCGCGTGGCGCTGAAGCACGGGGCGGGGTTCGTGCGGATCGTGTTCATCGTGGTGGTGAGCGCACTCATCCTGAAGACGGCTTACGACGCGTTTCTGAAATGAAAAAGCCCCTGGCGTGAGGCCAGGGGCTTTTCCAGGACACCGAGGAACCGGCGTTGCTTAGTCTTCGACGAATGCCTCTTCGCGTTTGGCCTTGATCGCCGGCAGCAGCACGATGCACAGCAGCAGCGCCGCAGCCACCAGCAGCCCGGCCGAAAGCGGCCGCGTGACGAACACGCTCCACGCGCCGCGCGACAGCAGCAGCGCGCGCCGCAGGTTCTCTTCCATCATCGGCCCGAGGATGAAGCCCAGCAGCAGCGGGGCCGGCTCGGTGCGCAGCTTCAGGAACAGGTACCCGATGAAGCCGAAGATCGCCACCATCCACACGTCGAAGGTGTTGTTGTTGGTCGAGTACACGCCGATCGCGCAGAACAGCACGATGGCAGGGAACAGGAACTTGTAGGGCACCGTCAGCAGCTTGATCCACATGCCGATCAGCGGCAGGTTCAGGATGATCAGCATCGCGTTGCCGATCCACATCGAGGCGATCAGGCCCCAGAACAGCTCCGGGTTGCTGGTCATCACCTGCGGGCCCGGCTGGATGTTGTGGATCGTCATCGCGCCGACCATC
>NZ_CALRZC010000270.1:0-10309 GCF_943372545.1 Variovorax sp. YR752
CTCGGCGCATACAGAGGGGCTTGGGAGCCGGACGGGCCGTCGCTGCGCTCGGCCACCACGGCGCCACAGGCGCTTCGCGCCTTTGGCGCCTTGTGCTTTCAACGAGAAGACTTGGTCATAAGCAAGCAACAAAGACTTCGTTGGGGAACGGAGGGCGCGCTTCTACATTCGCGGCATGACTGCCGTTCTTTCCCGCGTTCCCACTGCAGATGCCCCGGCGCAGCACTTCGAGGTGCGGCCTTTCGATGCGCCGGTCGGTGCGGAGATCGTCGGGCTCGACATTGCTGAGCCGATCAACGCCGCCGACTTCCAACGCATCCACCGCGCGCACCTCGACCACCATGTGCTGGTCTTTCGCGACCAGCGCATCACGCCCGCACAACACATCGACTTCAGCCGCCGCTTCGGTCCGCTCGAGATCCACGTGCTGCACCAGTTCCAGCTGAAGAACCACCCCGAGATCCTGATCGTTTCGAACATCAAGGAGAACGGCGAGCCGATCGGGCTCGGCGATGCGGGCGTGTACTGGCACTCCGACATTTCTTACAAGCCCAAGCCCAGCCTCGGCTCGCTGCTGCACGCGCAAGAGCTGCCGAGCGAAGGTGGCGACACGCTGTTCGCCGACCAGCACCTGGCGTGGGAAGCACTGAGCCCCGAACTGCAGCAACGCATCCTGCCGCTGAAGGCGGAGCACAGCTACCTCGCGAAGTACGAGGAACTGCGTGCGAAGAATCCTTGGCGGCCCAAGCTCTCGCAAGCGCAGATCGACCAGGTCGCACCTGCGGTGCAACCGGTGGTGCGCACGCACCCGGAGACGGGGCGCAAGGCGCTGTTCGTCAGCGAGCATTTCACGACGCGCATCGTCGGGCTGCCGCAGAACGAGAGCGATGCGCTGCTGGCCGAGCTGTTCGCGCACAGCGTGAAGCCCGAGTTCGTGTACCGCCATGCGTGGGCGCCGCACGACCTGGTGTTCTGGGACAACCGCTCGCTGATGCACCTCGCGGCGGGCACGCCCGATCACCTGCGCCGCCGGCTCAACCGCACCACGGTCGTGGGCGATACGCCGTTCTGATTCCCTTCTTTCCTTTCTTCTTTCCTTTCTTCTTTCTCTCGGACTTTTCAATGAACCGTTTCACACGCCGCGCCGCTGCGCTTGTCACCGGCCTCGGCCTTCTCGCCGGCAGCCTGGCCGCGCAGGCCGAGGGGCAGATCCGCATCGCCGAGCAGTTCGGCATCGTCTACCTGCTGCTCAACGTGGCGCAGGAGCAGAAGCTGATCGAGAAGCACGCGAAGGCCGCGGGGGTGGATGCGAAGGTGGAGTGGGTCAAGCTCTCGGGCGGGTCGGCGGTGAACGACGCGCTGCTGTCGGGGAACATCGAGATCGCGGGTGCGGGTGTGGGGCCGCTGCTCACGCTGTGGGACCGCACCAAGGGCAAGCAGAACGTGAAGGGCGTGGCGTCGCTGGGCAACTTCCCGTACTACCTGGTGAGCAACAACCCGAACGTGAAGACGATCGCCGATTTCACGGACAAGGACCGCATCGCGCTGCCTGCGGTGGGCGTGTCGGTGCAGTCGCGGGTGCTGCAGATTGCGTCGGCCAAGCTGTGGGGCGAGAAGGAGTTCAACCGGCTCGACAAGATCAGCGTGGCGTTGCCGCACCCTGACGCGGCGGCGGCCATCATCAAGGGCGGCACGGAGATCACGGGGCACTTCGGCAATCCGCCGTTCCAGGAGCAGGAGCTCGCGGGCAATCCGAACGCGCGCATCGTGTTGAACTCGTACCAGGTGCTGGGCGGGCCGTCGTCGGCCACGGTGCTGTACGCGACCGAGAAATTCCGCAACGAGAACCCGAAGACCTACAAGGCGTTCGTCGATGCGCTTGACGAGGCAGCGAAGTTCGTCACGGCCAATCCCGAGAAGGCGGCCGATATCTACCTCAAGGTGAGCAACGCGAAGCTCGACCGCGAGCTGCTGCTGAAGATCATCAAAAACCCCGAGGTGCAGTTCAAGACCGCGCCGCAGAACACCTACGTGTTCGCGGAGTTCATGCACCGCGTGGGCGCGATCAAGAACAAGCCGGCGTCGGTGAAGGACTATTTCTTCGACGATGCGCACACGGCTTCGGGGAACTGAGTGAGCACGGCGAAGGTGCGCTCGGGGTTGGACTCCTTCCCCCTCTGGGGGAAGGCGGGGATGGGGGCGGGCAGAGCGGTGGCGAAGCTGGCGCCGTCTGCCCCCACCCCGGCCCTCCCCCGGGAGGGGAGGGAGGAAGACCGCAGCCAGGACCTCGCCCCGCTGCTGCAGGTCGACAACGTCAGCCTCGAGTACCGCACCCCCGAGCGCGTCGTCCGCGCCACGCACCGCGTGAGCTTCGACGTGCACGCCGCCGACCGCTTCGTGCTGCTCGGCCCTTCGGGCTGCGGCAAGTCCACGCTGCTCAAGGCCGTGGCCGGGTTCATCCCGCCGGTCGAGGGCGAGATCCGGCTCGACGGCCGGCGCGTGACGCAGCCGGGCCCCGACCGCATCGTCGTGTTCCAGGAGTTCGACCAGCTGCCGCCGTGGAAGACGGTGAAGCAGAACGTGATGTTCCCGCTGCTCGCCTCGCGCACGCTGGGCCGCAAGGAGGCGGCCGAGCGTGCGCTGCACTACCTGGACAAGGTGGGTCTCTCGAAGTTCGCCGACGTGCACCCGCACCAGCTTTCGGGCGGCATGAAGCAGCGCGTGGCGATCGCGCGTGCGCTGGCAATGCAGCCGCGCGTGTTGCTGATGGACGAGCCCTTTGCCGCGCTCGACGCGCTCACGCGCCGCCGCATGCAGCAGGAGCTGCTCGAACTGTGGGACGAGGTGCGCTTCACGCTGCTGTTCGTCACGCACTCGATCGAAGAAGCACTGGTGGTGGGCAACCGCGTGGCGCTGCTGTCGCCGCATCCGGGGCGCATGCGCGCCGAACTCAACAGCCACGGCTACTCGCTCGAGAGCCTGGGCGGTGCGGACTTTCAGGCGACGGCGCGGCGCATCCACGACATGCTGTTCGAGGAAGAACAGGGCACACCATGAGCACCCTGACGCCACCCATCCGCCCCGAATACGAACGCACGCTCGAGCCTTTCACCGAGCTGCCGGTCGAACGCGCGCTGCCACTGGCCACGCGCCTCGCCTCGCACACCTGGCTGCGCAAGGGCCTGATCCTCGCGGTCATCGCCGTGCTGTGGGAGCTGGCGGCGCGTTGGCAGGACAACGACCTGCTGCTGCCCACCTTCACCGCCACCGCCCGCGCATTGGTCGAAGGGCTGGCCAGCGGCGAGCTGGTCGAGAAGGTGCGCATCTCGCTCGCGGTGCTGCTGCAGGGCTACCTCGCGGGCGTGTTGCTGGCCTTCGGGCTCACCACGTTGGCCGTGTCCACGCGCATCGGGCGCGACCTGCTGGACACGCTGACCTCGATGTTCAACCCGCTGCCCGCGATCGCGCTGCTGCCGCTGGCGTTGCTGTGGTTCGGGCTCGGGCGCGGCAGCCTGGTGTTCGTGCTGATCCATTCGGTGCTGTGGCCCCTGGCGCTCAACACCTATGCGGGCTTTCAGGGCGTGCCCGAGACGCTGCGCATGGCGGGGCGCAACTACGGCCTGACGGGGCTGCGCTACGTGCTGCAGATCCTGGTGCCGGCCGCGCTGCCGTCGATCTTGTCGGGGCTGAAGATCGGCTGGGCCTTTGCGTGGCGCACGCTGATCGCGGCCGAGCTGGTGTTCGGCGCCTCGTCGGGCAAGGGCGGGCTGGGCTGGTACATCTTCCAGAACCGCAACGAGCTGTACACCGACCGCGTGTTCGCCGGCCTCGCGCTGGTCGTGCTGATCGGCCTGCTGGTGGAAAGCCTGGGCTTTCGCACGCTGGAGCGGCTCACGGTGCGGCGTTGGGGCCAGCAGCGCTAGCAAGCGCGTGAAGGGGCGGGGCGCAGGAATGCCCCGGCGATGGCGAAACGGGCGCGGGCTCGGGTCTAATCGCAGCTTTTGGCACGCGTTCTCCTTCCCATGAGCTCTTCCGCCCCCGACCTGTCCTCGATCGCCGGTGCGCTGGCCGATGCCGCCGCCGCCCAGTCGATGCGCTACTTCCGCACGCCGCTGGACATCATCACCAAGGCCGACGAAAGCCCGGTCACGCTGGCCGACCGCGCTGCCGAGACAGCCATGCGCGAGATCCTCGGCGCACGCGTGCCCACCGACGGCATCTTCGGCGAGGAGCACGGCCCCGAGCGGCTCGACGCCGACCGCATCTGGGTGCTCGACCCGATCGACGGCACGCGCAGCTTCATCACCGGCTCGCCGCTGTGGGGCACGCTCATCGGCGTGCTGCAGGGCGG
The DNA here is from genome assembly GCF_943372545.1 of Variovorax sp. YR752. NCBI lineage: Bacteria > Pseudomonadati > Pseudomonadota > Betaproteobacteria > Burkholderiales > Comamonadaceae > Variovorax > Variovorax sp. YR752. The sequence continues at coordinate 4,352 of NZ_CALRZC010000270.1, forward strand.
GCGCGTGGTGTTCGGCATGGTCGACATGCCGGTGCTGAAAGAGCGCTGGGTGGGCGAGGCCGGCAAGGGCGCGACGCGCGACGGCCAGCCCGTGCGCGTGAGCGGTTGCACCGAGATCGCCAAGGCCCGCATCGTGACCACCTCGCCCGACATCTTCTCGCCGGCCGACTGGAGCGCCTTCGACCGCCTGAGCCGCCAGTGCGCGATGCGCCGTTTCGGCGGCGACTGCTACGGCTACGCCCAGCTGGCGGGCGGCACCATCGACCTCGTGGTCGAGACCGGCCTGCAGCCCTACGACTTCCTGGGCCCGGCGGGTTTGATCGAGGCCGCGGGCGGCGTCGTCACCGACTGGGAGGGCCGGCCGCTGGGGCTGAATCCCGATCAGCGCGTGATCGCTGCAGCCACACCCGAACTTCACCGACAAGCCCTGGCCGTGTTGGCCGCCTAGACTGTTTTCATGTTCCGCTGGCTGATCGTCGTTGTCCTTGCGCTGGTGCTCATGAGCGGCCTGACCGCCTGGCTGCGCCGCTTCGGCTTCGGACGGCTGCCCGGCGATTTCGAGTTTCGCGCCTTCGGCCGCGACTGGCAGCTGCCGATCGCGAGCACGGTGGTGCTCAGCATGATCGCGGCGCTGGTCGCGCGGCTGCTCTAAGCACGGTGCGGCCACGCCTGAGAAGCACTTGAGAAAGAAGAGAACCCCGCAATGAGAGCCTGCGTAGACATCGGCGGCACCAAGGTGGCCGTGAGCCTTTCCGCTTCGAGCGACGCGCCGTTGATCGGCCGCCGCAGCGAGCCCACCGCCAAGACCGGCAGCAACGACGCCGTGGCGGTGCAGATCCTGCGGCTCATCGACGAGGTCTGCGCCGAGCAGGGCGTCGATCCGGCCAGCATCGACCGCGTGGGTGTGTCGTCGACCGGGCCCTTCGAGCTGCACGACGGCATGGTCGAGCTGGCCACGCCCAACATCTGCGGCGGCATCGCCGGCCCCTCGCGCGGGCTGCCCAACGACTGGATGACGGCCATCGTCGAGGCGCCGCTGGCGCGCCGCTTCGCCCGCGTGCGCGTCGAGAACGACGCCGTGGCCGCGCTCGAGGCCGAACGCCACTGGGGCGCGCTCAAGGGGCTCGACAACTGCGCCTACGCCACCTGGAGCACCGGCGTGGGCGTGGGCCTGTGCGTCGACGGCAAGGCGCTGCGCGGCAAGAACGGCAACGCCGGCCACGCGGGCCACAGCTTCGTGGTCGACGACGACAGCGGCGCGCTGTGCGGCTGCGGCAACCTGGGCGACGTGGAAGCGCTGGCGGGTGGCAACTCGATCGCGCACCGCTTCGGCCAGCCCGCGGCCGATCTGTTCACGGCCGCCGCGGCCGGTGACGCCGCTGCGTTCGAGAAGGCCGATGCGCTGTGCCGGGTGATCGGCCGCATGCTCTACAACCTGGTCATCACGCTCGACCTGCAGCGCATCAGCCTGGGCGGCAGCGTGTTCTGGCACCACCGCGATTTCGTGCTGCCGCGGCTGCAGGCGCAGGTCGACGGCAAGCTGCCGCCGCTCACGCGCGGCGTGCTGCTGGTGCCCGCCGGGCTCGGCGACAAAGTGGGCGACTACGCGGCCCTGGCGTTGCTCGACTGAGCCGCGGCGCGCGGCGACCGGACCAGCGCCGCCGGTTGGTTCTTCTGCGCCGCGCAACCTTCCTCGACGATCCGCCCGAGCCGACGCAGCCCCGCATCGACCGCTTCGCTGAAGGGCCAGCCGCAGTTGATGCGCAGGTAGTGGTCGAAGCGCGAGGCGTTCGAGAACTGCGCGCCCGGCGCCACCAGCATGTGCTCGCGCAGGGCCGCCTCGAACACCGCCACCGACGACAACCGATCGGGCAGCTCCACCCACAGCTGGAAGCCGCCGCGCGGCAGGTTGAGCCGCGTGCCGGCCGGAAAGTAGCGGGCGATGGCGTCCGCCGTCTGGTCGCGCTGCGTGTGCAGGCGTTCGCGCAGCCGGCGCAGGTGGCGGTCGTAGCCGCCGCTGGCAATGATCTCGCCCGCGGCGATCTGCGCCAGTGCCTCGTTGTTGCGCGTCTGCGCGTACTTGAGCATTTCGACCTGCGCATGCCAGCGCCCGGCCGTGATCCAGCCCAGCCGCAGGCCCGGCGCCAGCACCTTGTGCAGCGAGGCGCAATACACCACGTTGCCCGTGCGGTCCCAGGACTTGATCGCGCGCAGCGGCACCTCGGTTTCCACCAGGTCGCTGTAGGTGTCGTCCTCGACCAGCGCGATGCCGTGGCTCTCGCACATCTGCACCAGCCGCTGCTTGTGGGCGTCGGGCATCACGCTGCCGATGGGGTTCTGCAGGTGCGGCACCACCACCACGGCCTTGATGTCGTCGTAGGTGTGGATGGCCAGGTCGAGCGCCTCCAGCGAGATGCCGGTCTGCGGGCTGGTGGGAATCTCCAGCCCGCGCAGGCCCAGGCTTTCGAGCACCTGCAGCAGGCCGTAGAAGGTGGGCGATTCGACGGCGACGGTGTCGCCGGGCTTGGCGATGGCGCGCAGTGCGAGGTTCAGCGCCTCGATGCAGCCGTTGGTGACCAGCACGTCGTCGGGCGCCACGGTCATGCCCACGCGCAGGTTGCGCTGGGCCACGACCTGGCGGAACTGCTCATGCCCTTTTTGCGACGAGGCGGTGGTCAGCAGCTCGGGGCGCTGGCGCAGCGCGCGCGTCATGGCGTTGCGCAGCGCCTCGGCCGGGTAGAGCTCGGGCGCGGCGCGCGAGATCGCGAAGTTGAGCTTCACGTCGTTGAGGCGCCCGCGCGCCATGAAGTTGGCCATGCGCGTGCGCATGTTGACGAACTGCGCCGGGTCGGGCGGCAGGCCGGACACGGGCTCTTCCATGGCCGCGATGGCCAGCCGCTGCGGGCGGCGCACGAAGTAGCCGGAGCGGTCGCGCGCCTCGACCCAGCCTTCGCTTTCCATGGCGCGGCAGACCTGCAGCGCGGTCGAGAGGCTGATGTCGTGCAGCCGCATCAGGCTGCGCAGCGACGGGAGCTTGTCGCCGGCCTTGAGCGAGCCGGCGTGGATCGCGTCGACGTAGTGCGCCGCGAGCTGGCGGTAGAGCGGTAGCGAGTCCATGGGTCGATGTTCCCCGCATCGGGCATCTGAAAACAGATGCAGTTGCTCGGGAAAATGACCATAACAGATGGCGCGACAGACCGGCTGTTCCGGTCGCAATAGCCATCGGGTGTGCCTGTTTTTTGGGCGGCGAAATTCCTACGATGAAGCCTCATCCACCCGAGGTCCGCCATGATCACCACCCTCTGCGAAGCGCCCGATTCCATCGTCCTTGAACCCGGCCAGTCGCTGCGCACCGCTGTCGATGCGGGCGCCTGGCTCCAGCTGGCCGAGGGCCGCGCCCGCGTGGTGTCGCCACCCGGCTGGCTGGGCGAGAGGGTGTTCATGACCGAGACGCTGCTCGGCGAAGGCGACGTGCACTGCGTGCCGCAGGGCGGGTGGATCGAGGTGTCGGCGGTGACGGCGGTGCACCTGCGGGTGCATGCGCCGGCGCGGGCAGTTCGGGCCACGGCGCCGGTCGAAGAGGCGCGGCCGGTGATGCGCTTCGTGCGCCTGCTGACAGGCTGGTGAGGTCCGGGGCAGGGCGCCTGCCCCGAACACGAGCCCAAAGCCGCCGTCAGTTCTTCGGCAACTTCTGCGGCCGCTTCCAATTGGCAAAGCTGACCTGCTTGCCGCGCGCCACGGTCAGCGCGCCGGGCTCGGTCGACTTGTTCACCGTCGATCCGCCGCCGATGGTGCCGCCCGCGCCGATCGTCACGGGCGCCACGAGCACGCAGTTGCTGCCCACGTGCACGTCGGCCTCGATCACGGTGCGGTGCTTGTTGGCGCCGTCGTAGTTGGCCGTGATGCTGCCCGCGCCGTAGTTCACGCGCTCGCCCACCGTGGCGTCGCCCAGGTAGGCCAGGTGGTTGGCCTTGGCGCCCGCCGCCAGCGTGGAATTCTTGACCTCGACGAAGTTGCCGATGTGCACCTCGGCGCCCAGCTGGGCGCCGGGCCGCAGCCGCGCAAAGGGCCCGACCAGCGCGCCCGCGCCCACCGTCACGCCGGCTTTCTCGCCGTCGATGTGGGTGAAGGGGTGGATCACCGCGCCCGCCTCGATGCGCACGTTGGCAATGACGCAGTTCGCGCCGATGCGCACGCCTTCGCCCAGCGACACCGTGCCTTCGAACACGCAGTTGACGTCGATGTCGACGTCGGCGCCGCAGCTCAACGTGCCGCGCAGGTCGAAGCGCGCCGGGTCGGCCAGGCGCACGCCCTGTTCCATCAGCGCATTGGCCTGGCGCAGCTGCCAGGCGCGCTCCAGCGCCGCGAGCTGGGCCGGGCTGTTGATGCCCGCCACCTGCAGCGCGTCGGTCGTGACATGCGCCACCACCGGCACGTGGTCGCCGGCCGCGAACTTCACGATGTCGGGCAGGTAGTACTCGCCCTGGGCGTTCTTGTTGTCCAGCCGCGCCAGCCAGCCCTTGAGCAGCCGCGCGGGCGCGGCCATCACGCCGCTGTTGATCTCGCGCACGGCGCGCTGCGCCTCGGTGGCATCCTTGTGCTCGACGATGGCCGTCACTTCACCGCCCGCCGTGGTGCGGATGATGCGGCCGTAGCCGGTGGGGTCGTCGAGTTCGATGGTGAGTAGCGCGAGCCGCTCGCCGCCGCTGGCGGCAATGAGGGTGCGCAGCGTGTCTTCGGCGATCAGGGGCACGTCGCCCGACAGGATCACCACGGTGCCGTCGTCCGGCAGCTGCGGCGTGGCCTGCTGCACGGCGTGGCCGGTGCCCAATTGGGGCTCCTGGCGTGCGAAGCCGAGGGCGGCGGCGTTCACGGCCATCGCCTTGATCGCGGTCTCGACCTGCTCGGCGCCGTGGCCCGTCACGACCACGACATGGCGCGCGCCGATGCGCGCGGCGGTGTCGGTCACATGGGCCAGCAAGGCACGGCCGGCCAAACGATGCAACACTTTGGGCAGCTTGCTCTTCATGCGCGTGCCCTTGCCGGCCGCCATGATGACGACGTCGACCGGTCCCTGGTTGCTCTGCTGCGGAGTCTGATTCATGCGCTTTTCTTCCCGGATTCGTTGTGCTGGACTGGCCCGAATTATCGGTGTGCTGCTGCTGGCTGCTGCCCTGGGGGCTTGCAGCGCGGTCAAGCTTGCTTACAACAACCTGCCCGAGCTGAGCTATTGGTGGCTCGACGGCTACTTCGACTTCGACGACGCCCAGACCCCGAAGGTGCGTGATGAGCTCGCCCAGCTGCTGGCCTGGCACCGCCAGAACGAGCTGCCGCGCATCATCGGCCTGCTGCAGGAGGCCCAGGGCCTGGCGTCGGCCGAGGTGACGCCGGCCCAGGCCTGCCAGCTGGCCGACCGGGTGCGCGAGCGGCTGCTCGCCGTCACCGAGCGCGCCGAGGCCGCCAGCGCCGAACTCGTGCTGAGCCTGAGCGACGCGCAGCTGCAGCAGCTCGAACGCAAGTACGCCAAGAACAACACCGAGTACCGCAAGGACTGGCTCGACCGCAGCCCCGCGCAGGTGCACGAGAAGCGCTACGACCAGTTCCTCGAGCGCCAGGAAGATTTCTACGGCCGCCTGACGACCGAGCAGCGCGCGCTGCTGCGCCAGCAGGTGGCGCAGTCGGTGTTCAGCCCGCGGCTGGCGTTTGAGGAACGGCGCCTGCGCCAGCAGGAGGCGCTGGTGCTGCTGCGCGGCTTTCTCAGCGCAAACGGTGGCGGCCCGCGCACCTCGCCGGTCGAGGCCCGCGCCGCGCTGCATGCCTACATCCTGCGCATCGCTGATCCGCCGCCCGGCCCGTGGCGCGACCAGCAGCAGGGGCTGCTGCAGGAAGGCTGCCGCAACCTGGCGGCGCTGCACAACACCACCAGCGCCACGCAGCGCGAGCAGGCGGTGGGGGGGG
>NZ_CALRZC010000271.1:0-10263 GCF_943372545.1 Variovorax sp. YR752
CGGCAGAAGGCCTGCGCCTCGTCGAAGCTCAGGTGCACCGCCGGCTCGTCGCCCTGCGCCGGCTGGCCGAACGGGCTGCGCCAGGTCCAGCCCGGCTTCGTCACCCACCCGGCTTCGTAGACCTGCCCGCCACCGGCACGCTCCGCCTGCGTCACGACGCCGGTCGCCGCGGCGAAGCGGGCGAACTGCTCGACGGTGGTCTCCGTTCGGGCGATGCGGACCTGTCCGACCGCCTGCCAGTCGATCATGAGCGGCTCCGCCGCCCCGGCCGAAATGCCGAGAATCGCGGAGATCAAGAGGGAAAGCACCGTCTTCATGCCCTCAGTCTAGGGAAGACGGCAAGTCCCGCTTGTCCACAGTGTCGGTGGAGAACCCTGTGCACAAGCCGTGGAATCATCGGCAAGGCCCTTGCCCTGCCTCGCTTGTGGCTGGAACGCCTGCCAACGCAGCAGTGGGACAACGGCCCTTGCCGTGGCGCACCAAAGCGGCCACCATCGGCCCAGGTTCCCCAATGACAACCGGCCCCGGACACCGTCCACCGCACCGATGACCCGACTCCTGCCGCTGCTCCTTCCCGCCGTGATCGCCGCGGCGCTGCCGGTCGCTCCTGCCTTCGCACAGGCTGATCCGGCCAAGGCCACCGAACGCTGCGAGAAGGAAGTCGCCGACAACATCCGCCGGCTGCGCGGCCGCGAGGCCCGTGACGTGCAGTTCGTCGCTTCGCGTCGTGTGCTGCTGCCCGGCGGTGACGATGAAACCGGCGTGCGCGGCGAAGGCCGCTACCGCTCGGCCAGCGGCGCGAGCGTCAGCTTCAGCTACGGCTGTGCCTACAACGCCGCGACCGACTCGACGTCGGGCGTGGTGTTCCGCGACCTCGGCGCGGCGCGCGCGGCCGCCGAGAAGCCCTTCGAGCCCGACCTGACCAACGTCTCGCCCGAGGCCTGCGAGAGTGCCGCCGCGGCGGCGCTGAAGAAGCGGCATCCGCGCGTGGCGCGCATCAACTTCGGCTCCGATTCGCGGCGCATGCAGCCCGGCGAGAACGGCCGCATCGAACTGCTCGGCCAGGGCTCGGTGGAGCGCGCCGCCGGCATGAACCTGATCCCGTTCAGCTACCGCTGCGAGGTCGAGCCGCGCAGCGGGCGCGTCGTCGCCATCTCGACGAAGGAGTGAGCCTCAGGGCAGCAGTTCGGCCACCGCATCCCAGGCCTCGGGCGGGATGCGACCTTCGAAGCGTGCCCGCTCGATGCCCTGCGCGTCGAGCACGATGGTCAGCGGCAGTTGGCGCGGTCGCACCTTCGACGAATCGGCAAAGCCGGGCTCGCCGGCCCACAGGCTGGGCGGATGCAGGTCGGCCTTCTGCGTCGCCCGCCAGGCCTCGTCGTAGGCGAGCGCGTCGGCGCGCCGGCGGTCTTCGCTGACCAGCACCAGCTCGAAGGGCTTGCCGCGCCAGCCCTGCGCATTGGCGCGAAGCTCGGGCAGCTTGGAACGGCACACCGCACAGTCGGTGCTCCAGTGGAAGACCATCAGCACCTTGCCGCGCTGCGTGGCGCTGTCGAAGGCGGCACCGCCCAGCGTCGGGCCCTGCACACGCCAGGGTGACTGCGCCGCGGCCCACGGCGCCAACAGCGACAACGACAGCCCGAACAGGGCCCACGACACGATCCGCTTCATTCGACGCTCCTGCGCGGGCTTGCCCCGCTCCACTCAGTCGTCGTCCGCGGCCGGCGATTACGCGCGTGGCCCCGCTTCGTGACGAACGCCACGAAGGTGTCAGTTCACCGGCGTCAGCTTGGCCACCGACAGCGCCAGCCACTTCATGCCGTGGCGGCCGAAGTTGACCTGGGCGCGTGCATCCTCGCCGCTGCCTTCGAGCGTGACGATCACGCCTTCGCCGAACTTGGTATGGAAGACGCTCTGGCCGGTGCGCAGGCCGTGCGAGGTGGTCGCTTTCGGTGTCGAGGGGTAGGACGACGCCGGCCTCGGCTCCACCTTGCCCGCGCCGACGATCGAACCCAGCCCGGAACCTCTCTGCCAGGCCTGCTGGTACTCACGTGCAAAGCCCGAGCCGAAGCCCTGGTTGCGCGGCGTGATCCACTTCAGGCAGGCCTCGGGCAGCTCGTCGAAGAAGCGGCTCTTGACGTTGTAGCGCGTCTGGCCGTGCAGCATGCGCGTCTGGCTGAAGCTCAGGTACAGGCGCTTGCGTGCGCGCGTGATCGCCACGTACATCAGGCGCCGCTCTTCCTCCAGCCCATCGTGGTCCGAGAGGCTGTTCTCGTGCGGGAACAGGCCTTCCTCGAGGCCAGTGATGAACACCGCGTCGAACTCCAGCCCCTTGGCCGAGTGCACCGTCATCAGCTGGATGGCGTCCTGCCCGGCCTGTGCCTGGTTGTCGCCGGCTTCGAGTGAGGCGTGGGTCAGGAAGGCGGCCAGCGGCGACATGATCTCGCCGGCCTCGGCATCCGGCACCTGCTCGGCCGCAGCACCGCCCTGCTCGTCGACCGGCAGCGCGACGGCATCCTTGCCGAAGCCCTCCTGCGTGACGAAGGCCTCGGCGGCGTTGACCAGTTCCTCCAGGTTCTCCAGCCGGTCCTTGCCTTCCTTGTCGGTCTTGTAGAAGTCGACCAGGCCCGAGGCGTGCAACATGTGCTCGATGATCTCGCGCAACGTGAGGCCTTTCGTCGCATCGCGCATCGCGTCGATCAAGGCGACGAAGGCTTGCAGGTTGGCGCCGCCCTTGCCCGAGACCGCGCCGACACTCTGCGCCAGCGAACGGCCGCTGGCACGTGCCGCGTCCTGCAGCAGTTCGACGGTGCGCGCGCCGATGCCGCGGGTCGGGAAGTTGACCACGCGCAGGAAGCTGGTGTCGTCGTTGGCGTTCTCGAGCAGGCGCAGGTAGGACAGCGCGTGCTTCACTTCGGCACGCTCGAAGAAGCGCAAGCCGCCGTAGACCTTGTAAGGCATGCCGGCGTTGAACAGCGCGCTCTCCAGCACCCGGCTCTGCGCATTGCTGCGGTAGAGCAGCGCGATGTCGCTGCGCGGGATGCCGTCGCGGTGCAGTTGCTGCGCCTCCTCGACGAACCACTGCGCCTCGGCGAAGTCGCTGGTCGCCTCGTGCACGCGCACCGGCTCGCCGGCGCCGGCATCGGTCGTCAGGTTCTTGCCCAGGCGCTTCTGGTTGTGCGAGATCAGCTCGTTGGCGGTGTCGAGGATGTTGCCGTAGCTGCGGTAGTTGCGCTCCAGCTTGATGACCTGCTCGACCCGGAACTCGCGCTCGAAGGCGCTCATGTTGCCGACCTGCGCGCCGCGGAAGGCGTAGATGCTCTGGTCGTCGTCGCCGACGGCGAACACCGCCGCCTTGGTGCCCGCGAACATCTTCAGCCAGGCGTACTGCAGCTTGTTGGTGTCCTGGAACTCGTCGACCAGGATGTGCGAGAAGCGGCGCTGGTAGTGCTCGCGCAGCGCGGCGTTGTCGCGCATCAGCTCGTAGGTGCGCAGCATCAGCTCGGCGAAGTCGACCACGCCCTCGCGCTGGCACTGCTCCTCGTAACCCTGGTAGACCTGCACCATCACGCGGGTGAGCTCGTCGCGCACTTCCACGTCCTTCGGCCGCAGGCCGTCTTCCTTCTGGCCGGCGATGAACCAGGTCACCTGCTTGGGCACGTAGCGTTCCTCGTCGAGGTTCATCGCCTTGATGACCCGCTTGACGGCGGAGAGCTGGTCGGCCGAGTCGAGGATCTGGAAGCCCTGCGGCAAGGCGGCGAGCTTCCAGTGCGCGCGCAGGAAGCGGTTGCACAGGCCGTGGAAGGTGCCGACCCACATGCCGCGCACCGGCAGCGGCAGCATCGCGGCCAGGCGCGTGAGCATCTCCTTGGCCGCCTTGTTGGTGAAGGTGACGGCCATCACGCCGGCCGGCGAGACCATGCCGTTGCTGATCAGCCAGGCGATGCGAGTGGTCAGCACGCGCGTCTTGCCGGATCCCGCGCCGGCGAGGATCAATGCCGGCTTCGCCGGCAGCGTCACCGCAGCGAGCTGCTCCGGGTTCAGCCCACGCAGCAGGCCGGCCTCGCCACCCAGCTCGGGCGGTGGCGCGGAGGCCTCGTGCTCCTCGAACAGCGGGATGTCCCGCTCGTCATGCGAATCCATCGGGGCATTCTAGGAGGCGCACCCCTGGGAAACCTGGCGCACCGACGGTAACGCGCGGTCATGCCAGGCTGGCATGCTGGGCACGCTTCTCGCAACGCCCCGACTGCCGATGCGCTGGTTCCGCCCCCTGCCCTTCACCCGCCCCACCCTCGGCCTCGCGCTGCAGGGTGGCGGCGCGCATGGCGCCTTCACCTGGGGCGTGCTCGACGCGCTGCTGGAGGCCGACCGCTTCGGCATCGGCGCGATCAGCGGCACCAGCGCCGGCGCGATGAATGCGCTCGCGCTCGCCCAGGGCCTGCTGCGCGGTGGCGCCGAAGCCGCGCGGGAGTCGCTGGCCAGCTTCTGGCATGCCGTCGGAACGCAACTGCCCTTCGAGATGCTGATGGTCGGCCCGACCGACAACCCCGGCCTCGCCCCGGGGCTGCGCGCGCTGATGCACTGGACGCGCCTGCTCTCGCCCTACCAGCTCAACCCGCTGGGCCTGAACCCGCTGCGCGAGGTGCTCGCCGCTCAGATCGACTTCGACCGGCTGAAGCAGCGCGACGCGCCGCGCCTGTTCATCGCCGCCACCCATGCCAACACCGGCCGGCTGCGCCTGTTCGACAACGCCTCGCTGAGCATCGAGGCCGCACTCGCCTCGGCCTGCCTGCCGACGCTGCAGCAGGCGGTGATGATCGATGGCGAGCCCTACTGGGACGGCGGCTACAGCGCCAACCCGGCGCTGTTCCCGCTGGTCCGCTCGGGGCCGGCCGACCTGCTGATCGTCTCGCTCAGCCCGCTGGCCTACGACAGCGTGCCGGTGAGTGCCGACGAGATCCGCGCCCGTGCGCTCGAGTTCAGCTTCAACGCCGGCTTCCTGCGCGAGGCCACGCTGCTGGCCGAGGCCTGCGCCGAGGCGCGTGCCTCGCGCTTCGCGATCGGCCGGCTCGAGCGCCGCCTGGCCCGGCTGCGCACCCACCTGATCGACGCGCACGACGACCTCGGCACGCTGTCGGCCGAGTCGCGGCTGATCGCTCACCTGCCCTTCCTAGAGCGGCTGCGCGATCTCGGCCGCGCCCGCGCGCAGCGCTGGCTGGCCGAGCATGGCGAACGCATCGGGCGCGGTGCGACGGTCGACCTCGCGGCCTGCTTCGCGCCGCCGCGCTGAGACGCGGCGTCGATGCGGCGCCGAGGCAAGCTCGTCAGCGCGGCGCGATCAGCTCGCGCAGCAGCCCGGCCAGCTCCTCCAGCGTGTTCTCCTTCTTCAGCAGGCCACGCACGCCCAGCGCCAGCGCCTGCGCACGCAGCTCCTCCGACAGGTAGCCGGTGCTGATCACCACCGGCAGCGCCGGGCGCAGGCCGGCCACGATGCGCGCCACCTCGAGGCCCGACATGCCGGGCATGTTGAAGTCCGTCACCACTGCGTCGAAGGCGTCCGGGTCGGCCTGCAGCCGCTGCACGGCAGCGGCCGCGTCCGATTCGGCGACGACCGTGAAACCGCCGCGCTCGAGCAGCCGTTCGACCATCACCACCATCACCTCGTCGTCGTCGATGTAGAGCACGCGCTGGCCGCTGCCGCGCACATCGGCGCCGAGCGCGGGGTGGACGTCGTGGTTGCCGGTGCCAGACTCTGGCGACGGGATGTACAGGTGGAAGGTGCTGCCGCGGCCCGGCGCGGTGTCCACCGCGATCGAGCCTTCGTGGGCCCGCACGATGCCGTGCACCACCGACAGGCCCAGCCCGGTGCCGCGGCCGACCGGCTTGGTGGTGAAGAACGGGTCGAAGATGCGCTCGCGGGTGGCGGCGTCCATGCCGGCGCCGTTGTCGCTCACCCACAGGTGCGCATAGGCGCCGCTGGCCAGCTCGGGCTGGCGCTGGCGCAGCGCCTCGTCGAGCACGATCCGCTCGCAGCCGACCTCGATGCGGCCGCCCTGTTCGGGCAGCGCATGCCAGGCGTTGGTGCACAGGTTGATCAGCACCTGCTGCAACTGCGTTGCGTCGGCGCGCACCTGCAGCGGCGTCTCGGGCAGCAGCGCGTCGAGCTGCACGCCCGCCGGCAGCGTGGCGCGCAGCAGGCCGAGCGCCTCCTCCATCACCGGGCGCAGCGGCTGCACCGTCAGCCCGTGCTGCTCGCGCCGGCTGAACGCAAGGATCTGCTGCACCAGGTGGCGCGCGCGCAGTGCGGCGCGGTTGATCTGGTCCAGGCTGGTCAGCACCGGCGTGGCGCCGGCCGCATCCTCACGGGCCAGCGCCACGTTGCCGAGAATGGCCGCGAGGATGTTGTTGAAGTCGTGCGCGATGCCGCCGGCCAGCGTGCCGATCGACTCCATCTTCTGCGCCTCGCGCAGCTGCTGCTCGAGCTTCTGGCGCTCGATCTCGGCACGCCTGCGCTCGCTGATGTCGCGCGCCAGCACGATGAAGCGCGGCAGTGCGCCCGCGGCCTGCGGCTTGCGCGACACCGACAGCTCGAACCAGCGCGAGCCCTGCGGCAGCACCATCTCGTACTGCAAGCCGATCGAGCGACCGGTCTCGCCGGCCTGCTGCAGCGCGCGGGCGACGACCGCGGCGGCATCGGCCGGCACCACGTCGGCGACACAGCGGCCGATGAAGGCCTCCGGCGGTGCATAGAGCAGGTCGTGGCGCGGCGAATGAAAGCCGTGGAAGCGCCCCTCGGCGTCGACATCGAACAGCAGGTCCGGCACGGCCTGCAGCGTCGCCGTCAGCTCGGCCTGCGCGGCCACGAGGCGCTGCTCGGCCTCCTTGCGCTCGGTGATGTCGGCGATCGTCACCACCACCTGCAGCAGTTCGCCGGCGTCGTCGTACAGCGGGAAGGCATTGCACAGGCCCCACACGGGCCGCTCCTGCGCGACGCAGCGGATGCCCACCAGCAGGTTGCGCACGGGCTCGCGCCGCGTCAGCACCTGCTGCACCGGGAAGCTCTGCGGCGGCAACGGTGCGCCGTCTTCGTCGAACAGCGCCCAGTACGGATCGACCGCGGACATGCCGCGCAGCTGCTCGATCGACAGCCCGAGGATGCGGCAGGCCGCGGCGTTGGCCTGCTCGATGCGGGTGTCGGGGCCATGCACGACCACGCCCGACTGCAGGTTGTCCAGCAGCGTGCGCAGCCGGTGCTCGTTGGCGCGCAGCGCCTGTTCGGCACGAAAGCGCGAGGTCGCATCGCTGAAAGTCAGCACGACGCCGGCGATGCGGCCCTCGTCGTCGCGGATCGGCGCGGCACTGTCGGCGATCAGGTACTCGCGCCCGTCGCGCGACACCAGCAGGGTGTCGCTGGCCAGCCCGACGATCTCGCCGCACGACAGCACCATCTGCACCGGGTCGACCGCCGGCGACCGGGTATGCGCGTCGAGGATGCGGAACACGCTGGCCAGCGGCTGGCCAACGGCTTCCTGCGCGGGCCAGCCGGTCAGCCGCTCAGCGACGGCGTTGAGCCGTTCGACGACGCCCTGCGGGTCGGTGGCGATCACCGCATCGCCGATCGAATGCAGGGTGATCGCCAGGCTGCGCTCGCTGCGCTCCAGCGCCCGCTGGGCCTGCATGCGTTCGCTGATGTCCATGTGCGTGCCGACCATGCGCAGCGGCGAGCCGTCGGCGGCGCGCTCGAGCACCCGGCCGCGGTCGAGGATCCACACCCAGTGCCCGTCGGCATGGCGCATGCGGTAGACCGCCTCGAAGCGCTCCGTGCGGCCGGCCAGGTGCGCCTGCTGCGCGGCACTGACTGCCGGCCAGTCGTCCGGATGCACGCGGGTGCGCCAGGCCTCGGAGTCCGGGTCGAGCGGTTCATGCGCCAGCCCCAGCATGGCGTTCCAGCGCTCGTCGACCGTGGCATGCCCGCTGCCCACGTCGAGATCCCACAGCCCGAGGTCGGCCCCGCGCAGCGCCAGCGCAAGGCGCTCGGCGCCGGCCCGCCGCACGGCCTCGCGCTCGGCCGCCTGGCGCATGGCCACCCGCTGCCCGCGCTGCATCGCCGCAAGCGCGGCGGCCAGGGCGACGCCGAGCAGCACGAAGGCGCCGGCGTACAGCAGCGTCTGGTGGCGCCAGACGGTGAACAGGGCCGCCTCCTCGCGCGACACCGCGATGACCAGCGGCTTGTCCAGCGGCACCGCCGACGGCGCCACGGTGCGCTGCGCGACCATGCGCTCACCACCCGTGCCGACCAGTGGCGTACCGCGCAGCACCGTGGCCGGCGCACCGCTGTCGAGGTGGCGCCGGAAGAACGACCCGGGGCGGTTCAGGTCGCTGCCGGTCGCGGCGTCGTTGGGCGGTTCGTAGAGCAGCACCGGCCCGTCAGCGTGGGCGATCGCGGCCCACATGTCGGGGGCGTAGAGCACCGAGTGAAGTGCCACCTGGAAGTAGTCGGGATCGAGTGTGGCCGTGGCAACACCGCCGAAGCCGCCGTCGGCCGACGGCAGCACCAGCGTCAGGCTCATCGAGAACACCCCCTGCGAGCCGCGGTACGGCCGCGACAGGTACAGGCGTTGCAGGTCCGCGCCCGCGCGCGCGGCGGTGAACGACTCGCGTCGGGAGAAGTCGGCGCCGAGCAGGTCGGCGCGATTGGCGGCACGCACCACGCCGTCGGCATCGACCAGCGCGAACGAACGCACGCCGGGCATCGCGTCGGTCAGCGCCTGCAGCCGTCGCGACGCGCGGCGGTCGGCCAGTTCGTTGGCCAGCAGATAGTGGCGGTCCTCGCGCACGCTCTCGAGCGCGCGCCACGCGCCGATGAGCTGCCGCGAGAGATTCGAGTCGACGGCGCGCGCCTGCACCTCGAGCCGCGCCTGCTCCTGGGCCAGCACGGCGCGGTGCGCGGCGACCCGCCCCCAGGCCATCAGCAGCGCTGCCAGCAGCAGCCCCAGCGCAAGCAGTACCCAGTCGCGGCGCGCACGGCGCTCGGTGGCCGTGCCCGGATCGGCCTGCGCAGTCTCGGCGGTGGGGTCTGGCATCGGAGCATCAGGCTAACACCTCACCGGGTACCTGGACAGCGCGCGAACGAGTGTCTCCGGCCGCGTAGAATTCGCCACCGGGCCCAAATATTGGCGCCCGGTTTTCGCTTCGGCCGCCGGGTTTCCAAGTCAAGCGCTCGCCCCTGCATCACAAGGAGACGCTGCCATGGAAATCTTCGACTACGACAACATCCTGCTGCTGCCGCGCAAGTGCCGCGTCGAGAGCCGCAGCGAGTGCGACACCTCGGTGGAGTTCGGCCCGCGTCGCTTCGCGCTGCCGGTGGTGCCGGCCAACATGAAGACCGTGATCGACGAGCCGATCACCGAGTGGCTGGCCGCCAACGGCCACTTCTACGTGATGCACCGGTTCGAGATCGACACGCTCGCCTACGCGAAGCAGATGCGGGCCAAGGGCCTGTTCGTGTCGATCAGCTCGGGCGTCAAGCCGGCCGACTACCAGGTGATCGACCACCTGGCGCTGGAAGGCGTGGGCGCCGACTACGTGACCATCGACGTGGCCCACGGCCACGCCGAGAGCGTGCGCCGCATGATCGAGCACATCAAGGAGAAACTGCCGACGACCTTCGTCATCGCCGGCAACGTGGCCACGCCGGAGGCGGTGATCGACCTGGAGAACTGGGGCGCCGACGCGACCAAGGTTGGCGTCGGGCCGGGCAAGGTCTGCATCACCAAGCTGAAGACCGGCTTCGGCACCGGCGGCTGGCAGCTCTCGGCGCTGAAGTGGTGCGCGCGCGTGGCCAGCAAGCCGATCGTCGCCGACGGTGGCATCCGCCACCACGGCGACATCGCCAAGAGCATCCGCTTCGGCGCCTCGATGGTGATGATCGGCTCGCTGTTCGCCGGCCACGAGGAGTCGCCGGGCCGCACGGTCGAGGTCGACGGGCAGATGTTCAAGGAGTACTACGGCTCGGCCAGCGACTTCAACAAGGGCGAGTACAAGCACGTCGAGGGCAAGCGCATCCTCGAGCCGATCAAGGGCCGCCTGGCCGACACGCTGCGCGAGATGCGCGAGGACGTGCAGAGCTCGATCAGCTACGGCGGCGGCACCCGGCTGGCCGACCTGCGCAAGGTGAACTACGTGGTTCTCGGCGGCGAGAACGCCGGCGAGCACCTGCTGATGTAGCGGCGCCGCCAGCCGACACGCGCCGTGACGGCGCCG
>NZ_CALRZC010000272.1:0-10124 GCF_943372545.1 Variovorax sp. YR752
TGCCAATCGGGCACGACCTCGACGAGCTCGCCCCGCGCCAGGTCGTCCTTGAAGAGCCAGCTGGACCCGACGCACACACCCAGACCATTGAGCGCCGCGCTACGCAGCGCGAACAGGCTATCGGTGATCATGCGCGGGGCGATCGACAACTGCTGCCGCTCGCCGGTGGACGTATGCACCAAAATCATCTCGTTGCGGTAGTAGGTGCGCAGCGCCAGCCAGGGCCAGTCCGCCAACATGCAGGCGTGGGTGGGGGTGAGCCGGCCGGTCAGCACGCTCGGGGCTGCCACTGCGATGCGCGGCACTTCGGAGAGCTTGCGGGCCACCACCATCGGATCGGTCACCTCGCCAACATGGATGGCGCAATCGACACCCTCGGCAACGAAATCGGGCTGCCTGTCGTGAAGCAGCCATTCCACGGACACCCGCGGGTAGCGCCGCAGGTATTCGGCCAGCGGACGCACCAGCAGCTCCTGTCCGAAGGCGTGCGGCACAACCACGCGCAAAGTACCTTCGGGTTCGTTGTCAACGCCGCGCATTTCGGCGTCGAACGCATGCCAATCGGCGAGCATCACTTTCGCCCGTTCGAAGCACCGCTCACCGTCCTCGGTGAGCTTCATCGAGTGGGTCGATCGTTGCAGCAGTTTTACGCCGAGCCAGAGTTCCAAGGCCTGCAGGCGGCGGCTCACAGTTGGCTGTGTCGAGCCCAGTTGAACGGCCGCTGCGGAAAGACTTCCAGCCTGCACGATGTGGACGAACGTCTGCAAAAGCTCCACGCGGTCGCTGCTGGAGGCGGTGACGTGATCTGGCCGACTGGATGTCATGAACCTCCCTTGTATACGGTTTGCGAATAAGCATTGTTCGGTTTGTGATGCTACCAATCAATCGCCTGGGAAGTCAGACTTGCAGCATCGAAATGCTTAAGGGTTAACGCCATGTTAGATATTCAAAATACGCATGCATCAAATGCTTTGGGTGGCAGGCCGGCTGAACCGGTGGGACTCGCACCCTCGCTCACCTGGATGCTGGCAGCTGGGGCCGGCTTGTCGGTGGCTTCGCTTTACTACAGCCAACCCATGCTGGGCGTGCTGGGCGCAGACGTCGGCGCCTCGACACAGTCCGTTGGCCTGTTGCCAACGCTCACCCAGTTCGGTTACGCGATGGGCATCTTGTTGCTGGCGCCGCTGGGCGACCGCCGCGACAGGCGCACCATCATCCTGATCAAGGCAGCCGTGCTCTGTGCAGCACTGTTCATGGCCGCGCTCTCGCCTTCCATTTCCACGCTCTTCGTGGCCAGCCTAGTGATCGGCTTGGCCGCCACGATGGCGCAGGACATCGTGCCGGCAGCCGCCACGCTCGCGCCTGAAACGCATCGCGGCAAGGTCGTCGGCACAGTCATGACAGGGCTGCTATTCGGCATCCTGCTCTCGCGCGTGGTCAGCGGGTTCGTCGCCGAGCACTGGGGATGGCGGTCGATGTTCGCGTCGGCCGGCGTCAGCATCGCCGTGGTCGGCCTCGTCGCTTGGTACCGACTTCCGCGCTTCAAGGCGACCACGCACCTGTCGTACTTCGCGCTGCTTCGCTCGCTCGGGGCGCTGTGGAATCGGCATGCCGAGTTGCGTCGTGCGACTTGGTCGCAAGGCCTTCTTTCTGTCGGGTTCAGTGCCTTCTGGTCGACGTTGGCGGTCATGCTGCACGCAGCGCCTTTCAACCTCGGCGCAGCAGCTGCCGGCGCCTTCGGCCTGGCGGGCGCGGCCGGCGCGCTTATCGCACCGGTGGCAGGGCGAATTGCGGACCGGCACGGTCCGGCACTCGTCGCCCGCCTGGGCGCGGGTCTGGTTGTCGGGTCGTTCGCGATTATGGGGCTGTCGGCGTTCATGGCGCCGGGTGCGCAGCTCTGGTTGCTCGTGGCGAGCGCCGTCGGCTTCGACCTCGGCATCCAGGCCGCATTGATCGCTCATCAGTCGATCGTCTACGGCATCGATCCGGGCGCACGTAGCCGGCTCAATGCGGTGCTGTTCACCGGCATGTTCATCGGCATGGCCATTGGATCCGCGCTGGCGGCTGTGCTGTTCGCCCATTTCGGGTGGATGGCGGTCACGGCCCTGGCCACGGCTTCCGCACTCGCGGCCCTCGTCCTGCGCATGACGCGCTGAGAGCTCGCGTGTCAGGCCCGCTCGATGCGCACCGCGGGGCGACGGATCTCGATCACGCCCCGGTCGGTCTGGACGCCCATCGCGTAGAAGCCCGCAGGGCCGGCGTTGTAGCGGATCTCGAACGGGAAGTTCGAGGGCGACCCGACGTCGCCCAGCCAGGCGGCCAGCGCCGCTTGCGTCTCCCCGATTTCAATCCACGCGAGCCCTCGGCCTTGCACGTCACCCGAGCCGGGCACTACGGGCAGGCTGCCCGCGTGCGCCGCATCGGCGCCAGGCTTGAAGTACAGGTTGGGTTTGCCGGCAGGCCACGCCACCATGGCGCTGGGCGTCTGCAAGGCGAAGCCCCGGCTGCCGTTCATCATCTGGCGGCCGGCGGTCTTGCCCGTGGTCTCGGGATCTACACGCGTGCCGTGATGGGCCGCGAAGGCCTCGAGTTCCTCCGGCGTGTCGCAGCGGAGGCACCAACCGATGAACCGGTCGCCGTCCTGTGCTTGACGATCCATGAAGACGGCCAGCGGTTCTCCCCGCTTCAACGCACGCGCATCGATCACGCTTTCGACTTCGATATAGATGTCCTGCGCCAGCGGCACCACCCGGTGTCCGATGCCGTAAAGAGGAAAGAACCCGCCGTCATAGTTTCCGATGCCGGTTTCGTTACTGAGTCTGAATGTCGACTCGTAGACGTTGGGAGCAGCCATGCAGACATGGTCGAAATAAATCATCAGGGGCTTTCAGAGCGAAGGGGCAAGGGCTTTGTCACTGGCGCGCAGCAGTCCTGTGCGCCGCATCAAGAGACTCGCGACGAAGACCAGCGCGGCGCCAAGCAGTGCCGCGATGGCGAGGACCAGCAGTCCCGCGTCATAGGAACCCGTACGGTCCTTGAGGTAGCCGATGAAGTAGGGGCTGAACATGGAGCCGACGATGCCGAAGGAATTGACATAGGCGAAGACGACGGCCGCCGTCTTGCCTCTGACGCCGATCGCGGTCAGCTGCCAGATGCAGATTGGGCCGCTGACCAAGCCGGCCGTCAGCAGCGACAGCCCGAGGATCGACGCGGAAAGATTTCGCACGCTCACAAGAATCGCAATGCCCACCGCGGCTGTGATGAAAGAAGCAATCGCGTGCCAGACGCGTTCGTTCGTCTTGTCGGAGTGCGCGACCCAGAACCAGTACAGCGTCATTCCGATGATGCTCGGTATGGCGGACAGCAAGCCAACCTGCACGGTCGACAGTGTGGTGCCGAAGAGGCGCCCGAATTCCTGCACGATCTGCGGCGTGAAGATCAGGCTCGCGTAGAAGCCCATCTGCGCCGTCGCATAGGCGAGCGACAGCAGGACCAGGTGAGGTTGCAGAAGCGTTGCGCGCAAGGGCTTTTCGACCTGCCCCGGAGCGGCCACGCCATCGGACTCCCTGGCTGCGATGACCTCGCGCTTTTCGTCGCTCGTGAGCCAGTCCGCCTCTTCGGGTTTGGAGGTCAGGTAGCGGGCGGAATAGAAGCCCAGCAGCACCGGCAGCAGGCCCTCGACGAACAGCATGATCCGCCAACCCGAGAACCCCATGAGGCCGTCGGCGTACTGAACGATGGCGGCCGACATCGGCGTGCCGACGATCACGGCCCAGGGCAAGACCAGGATCACGAGCATGCGCCCGCGCATGCTCGGCGGAAACCACAGCGCCAGGCAATAGATCAGCCCCGGAAAAAGTCCCGCCTCCGCGAAGCCGAGGAGCATGCGCACCGCAACGAGTTGCCAGCCGTTCTGCACGAAGGCGGTGCAGGCGGAGATGAGCCCCCAAGTGACCATGATCCGCGTGAGCCAGACGCGCGCGCCGATCTTGTGCAGGATGATGTTGCTGGGAATCTCCAGCAGCAGGTAGCCGATGAAGAACAGGCCGGCGGCCAGGCCGAAGACCTGCTGGGAGATGCCCAGCTCCGCATTCATGCGCAAGGCGGCCGTGCCGATGTTGATGCGGTCCAGATAGGCCATGGTGTACATCAGCATCAGGATCGGGACGATGCGCCGGATCACCTTTCGCTGAACCGACGCGGAAAGAGTAGCAGTCATTTCGTAAGCCAATAAGGTCAGGAAGTTGGCGAGCGGGGCTCGCGTTCGAGGATCCGCTGTCCCTGTGCGCGGCGCAGCGTTGATCAAATGATCAATGTCAGCTTGACGTCCGAAAAGGACATTCTTTCTCTGAATTTCAGATCTGATAGGTCTGATTCAGCGATGCGAGCAAGCTATCGATTGATCACCAAAAATCGCAGCGCGTTTTCTGAGAACTCGGGAAAACCCGATATCTCGAATAGAAATTCTGTCTTGCCGTAGCTCTTTTGATCTTTTAATATTGATCAATCGATCATTAAGTAAAATTAAAGATCGAAGAAATACAAGTTCCACCCCACAGATCGGAGACACCATGACCATCGACCGCAGGCGCTTCATCGCAACCGCCGCAACCGCCGGCGCCACGCTCAGCCTCCCCATGCTGGCGCGAGCCCAGGCCGCAGCCGAACCCTTGCGCCTGGGGCTGCTGACGGCCAAGACGGGGCCGTTCGCCTCGGGCGGTCTGGACATGGAACGCGGGCTGCAGGCCTACCTCGCCGCCAACGGGCAGATGCTGGGCGGACGCAAGGTCGAGCTGATCGTCGCCGACACCGGCGGCGTGCCGTCGGCGGCACGAACCAAGACGCAGGAACTCATCGAGCGCGAACGCGCGCAGGTGCTGATGGGCCCGCTGGCGGCCTTTGAGGCGCTAGCCACCGACGACTACATGCGCGCCCGGAAGATCCCGGTGTTCCCCGTGGCCGCGGCCGAAGACATGACGCAGCGCAAGGCCAGCCCCTGGCTGTTTCGCGCAAGCTCGACGTCGGCGCAATGCGCCCATCCGCTGGCCGACTACTGTGCGAAGAAGCTCAAGTACAAGCGCATGGTGCTCGTGGCGGACGACATCGCGTACGGACACGAAATGACCGCAGGTTTTCAGCGGGTCTTCGAAGAGGCGGGCGGCAAGGTCGTGCAGAAGCTTTTCCCGCCCCTGACGGCGCCCGACTACGGCACCTTCCTGGCGCAACTCAGTCGCGAGGCAGACGCGGTGTTCCTCGGCTTTGCTGGCTCCAATGGGTTCCGCTTCATTCGGCAGTTCAACGAGTACGGCCTGCGAGGCAAGCTCGCGCTGGTCGGCGGCATGACCGCACTCGATGAGGCCGTGCTTCGCAATATGGGGGACGAGGCCCTGGGCATCGTCACGGTGAACTGGTATTCGGCCGAACTCGCCAACCCGATCAACGCTGCGTTCGTCGCGTCTTTCCGCAAAGCCTACAGCTACGACCCGGGTTTCTATGCGGCCTGCACGCACGTCAGCGCCTCGGTGCTCGATGCCGCGCTGGCGCCGATGAAGGGCAAGGCCTTCGACAAGGAGCAGCTGCGCGCGTCGCTGCAGCAGACCGAGGCGACGACGGCACGCGGCCCGGTGAAGTTCGACAGCTACGGAAACGTGGTGGGCAACGTCTATGTGCGAAAGGTCGAGCGCAAGGAAGGCCGGCTGGTCAACAGCATCATCGATACCTACGACAACGTGAGCCAGTTCTGGACGTACGACCCCAAGAAGTTCCTTGCCGAGCCGGTCTATTCGCGCGACTGGCCGCCCGCGCGGAATCTGGTCGGCTGAACGCTTCAAAGAATCTCAGCGTATCGGCAGAACCATGCAATTCTGGTTGACCCAAACACTCAACAGCCTCGCCCTCGGTGGCCTGCTGCTGTTGCTCTCGTCCGGCTTTGCGCTCATCTTCGGATTGATGCGCATCGCCAATCTCACCCACGGCGCACTGTTCATGATGGGCGCCTACGTCGCGGCCAACGTGGCACGCGCAGGCTGGGGATTCACCGCCGCCGTGGTGGCCGCGGCGCTGGCGACCGCAGTCATCGGCGGGCTGATCGAGCGGCTGGTGCTGCGCCGCCTCACAGGCAATTCGCAGGCGCAGGTTCTCGCCACGCTCGGGCTGTCCTTCATTGCGGCCGACCTGTGCTTGGTGCTGTGGGGCGGCGACCCGATACCGGTCGCGCCGCCGGCCTTCCTGGCGGGACCCGCCAGCGTCTTCGGCTTCAGTTTTCCGAGCTACCGGCTGGCGGTCATCGTCATCGCGGTCGTTGCGGCGGTCTTGCTGTTCCTGCTGCTCGAGCGCACCCGACTGGGCGCGCGCATACGTGCCGGCGTCGACGACATGCCGATGGCGCGCGCCGTGGGCATCCGAGCCTCGGCGCTCTTCACGAGCGTGTTCTGCCTTGGCGCGGCGCTGGCCGGACTGGGCGGGGCCGTGGGAGGACCGATGTTGTCGGCCTATCCGGGCTTGGACGCGGACATGCTTCCGCTGGCGTTGATCGTCGTGATCCTGGGCGGCGTCGGCAGCCTCGTGGGAACCTTCATTGCGAGTTTCATCATCGGGTTCATCTATACCTTCGGCACTGCGCTGGTTCCCGACCTGGCGTATGTGATCCTCTTTCTGCCGATGATCGTCGTGCTGGCCTTCCGCCCTGCCGGCCTGCTGGGGAGTGCACGCGCATGAAGAAACTTGCATGTCTCCTGCTGCTTGCGCTGCTGGCGCTGCTCCCGGCAGTGCTTGGCGAGTATTACGTCAACCTCGGCAGCCAGATCATGATCGCCGTGATCTTCGCCACCAGCCTCAATCTGCTCGTCGGCTACGCCGGCCTCACGTCGTTGGGGCACGCGGCCTATCTCGGCCTGTCGGCGTACATCGCCGGCTGGCTGGCGCTGCACCTCGGCCTCGGCCACGCCATGGCGGCACCGCTCACGCTGTTGGCCACCACCGCCATCGGCGGCGTGTTCGGGTGGATCGCGCTGCGCGCCTCGGGCCTGAGTTTCCTGATGCTGACCCTGGCGCTGTCGCAGGTCGTCTGGGGCGTGGCCTATCGGTGGACCGCTGTCACCAACGGCGACAACGGACTGTCCGGACTCACGCGGCCCATGCCATTTGGCATCGACATGGAGAACAGCAATGCCTACTACTGGTTCGTTCTTTTGATCACGGCCCTGGTGCTGGTGGTGGTCGCACGCCTGGTCGACTCTCCCTTCGGCGCGTCGCTGCGCGGCACACGGGACCAGGCGCGGCGCATGAGCTCGCTCGGCTACAACGTCTGGGCGATCCGCTGGTGCGCCTTCGTGGGTGCCAGTTTCCTGGGCGCGGTGGCCGGCCTGCTGTACGTCTACTTCCACAAGTACGTGCATCCCAGCGTGCTGTCGGTCACCGCCTCGGCGGAGGTGCTGCTCAGCGTGATCGCGGGCGGCGCGGGCACCCTGGGCGGACCGGTCGTCGGCGCGGTGCTGGTCGTACTGCTCAAGAACTACGCATCGGGCTACATCGAGCGATGGAACATGTTGCTGGGTGCGGTGTTCGTGTTCATCGTGCTGGTGATGCCGCACGGCATCGTGCCGGGGGTGCGCGCGCTGCTCGCCCGAGGCAAGGGAGACCGCGCATGACCGCCGCTCTCGAAGTCCGCGGACTGAAGAAGTCCTTCGGAGGCATTACCGTGACGCAGAACGTCTCTCTCACCATGCAACCGGGCGAACGGCGCCTGATCATCGGACCCAACGGCGCGGGCAAGACCACGCTGTTCGGGCTGATCGCCGGCGAGCTCCGCCCCGACGCGGGTGCGATCCGCATCTTCGGAACCGACGTGACCCGGCTGCCGGTGCCGGCGCGCGCCCGTTGCGGGCTGTCGCGCACCTACCAGATCATCACGCTCTTCGCCAAGGACACGCTCGCGCACAACGTGGTGCTGAGCTTGCTGGCACCGATGGCGCTGCGACACAACGCAGCGGTCGACCTGTCGAGGCGCACCGACCTGCACGACCGCGCGGTCGAACTGCTCGAAGGCGTGGGCCTCGGCGCCAAGGCGCTGCACCGCGCGTGCGACGTGTCGTACGGCGAGCAGCGCCGGGTCGAGCTCGCCCTGGGCTTGGCACAACGCCCGCGCCTGCTGCTGCTCGACGAGCCGCTGGCGGGCCTGTCGCAGGACGAGCGCGCCGTGGTGCAGCGGCTCATCGCGAAGGTGTCGCGCGAGACCGCCATCCTGATGATCGAGCATGACATGGATGTCGCGCTCGAGTTCGCCGAACAGATCACCGTGCTGCACTACGGGCAGGTGATCGTCGAGGGTGACCGCCAGACGGTCGTGAACCATCCGAGAACCAAGGAGATCTATCTTGGCCACTGAAGCATTGCACGTGAACAAGCTCGACGTCTGCTACGGGCAGAGCCAGGTGGTGTACGGACTGTCTCTGACGCTGGGCGAAGGCCGAGTGCTTGCGCTGCTGGGCCGCAACGGCGCCGGAAAGAGCACGTCGCTGAACGCGTTCGCGGGGCTGCTGTCGCCGCGGGGCGGCACCATCCGGCTCGGTGGCATGGCCGTGGAGCGCATGTCGCCCGAAGGCATCGCGCGCGCCGGCATGCGGCTGGTCCCGCAGGGGCGACGAATCTTCCCGAGCCTCACGGTGCTCGAGAACCTGCAGGTTGCGGAACAGGCCGCCACGCGCACTACGCCATCCGAACAGGCTTGGAATCTCGAGCGCGTGTACGCCACCTTCGCCCGCCTGCGGGAACGCTCGCGCCAGCGTGCGGGCACGCTATCGGGCGGCGAGCAACAGATGCTCGCGATCGGCCGCGCACTGATGGGCAACCCCCGCGTGCTCCTGCTGGACGAACCGTCGGAAGGGCTGGCACCCATGATCGTCGCGGAGGTCGCGCAGGCCATCAAGACGCTGAAGGCCGACCGGCTGTCCATCGTGCTGGTAGAGCAGAACTTCCACATGGCGCTCGACGTCGCCGACGACGTGGTGGTGCTCAACACCGGCCATGTCGTGCATTCCGGCACGGCCGACGCGGTCCGAGCCGAGCCGATGCTGGCCACTCGTCATCTCGGCGTGTTCTGAATTTCCCCACGCATCTTTTTCGCAATCCGAGGATCATCCCCATGCTCTACACCTGCTCGCCGCACTGCACCGACCCGACCCATGCGCACGGCGCCACCACCGCGCCCCGGCGTCGCGCGTCGGCGCTCTCTGCACCGCGCGCTGCCAGCGCCTCCACGCCTGCGCGCGGCCAGCGCAACCCCGTGGTCGACGTTCATTGCCACTACCTCAACCCTGACGTGGTGAAGGCCAGCGCAGACCTCGACGTCGGCTCGCACGACCCCAGTGTGATCTACGCCAACGAACTGACACGGCAGACGAACGTCGCGCAGATGCGAGATCGCGGCCCCAAGCTCACGGGTATCGACCAGCGGCTCGAAGACATGGACCGCATGGGCATTGACATCCAGGCGGTCAGCCCGGCACCATTCCACTACTTCTACTTCGCGTCGCCCGAGCGCGGCGCCAAGCTGGCCCGCCAGGTGAACGAGGGCATTGCCGCGCTGGTGGCCGCCACGCCCGAGCGCTTCGTTGGCCTCGGCTCGGTGCCCCTGCAGAACGCCGAGCTTGCGATCCAGGAGCTGGACCACGCAGTCGGGACCCTCGGTCTGCGCGGTATCGAGATCAACACCAACGTGAACGGACTCAACCTCACGGACCCATCGCTCGGCCTGGAGCCCTTCTTCGCCCGTGCCGACCAGCTCGGCGCCGTGCTGTTCCTGCACCCTGTCGGGTACTCGGACGGTGCGCGGCTGACCAACCACTACTTCAACAACGTTATCGGCAACCCACTGGACACGACGGTGGCCGTGAGCCATCTGATCTTCGACGGCGTGGTGGCCCGTTACCCGAACATCAAGTTCATCGCGGCGCACGGCGGCGGCTATGTGGCGCACTACTGGGCGCGCATGGACCATGCATGGCGCGCTCGCCCCGACTGCCGCACGGTGATCGACCGGGCGCCGTCGAGCTACCTCAAGACCTTCTACGTCGACACCATGGTCTTCGACCCCGAGATGCTGCGGCACCTGGTCGACACTTTCG
>NZ_CALRZC010000273.1:0-10100 GCF_943372545.1 Variovorax sp. YR752
TCGTCGCGGTTGTTTGAACGCAGCGACCGCAGGTCGCGAAGTGAGTTCTGCGACGGGGCCGCGAGACCGAGCATCGCAGGGGAGTCGGCGCGCAGCGGCGACCGCCGAGGCGAAGCGCCGGAGCCTGCCCGGGTGCGCCTTTGCCGCTCAACGCTTCGAGGTTCACGAAGACCGCTCCCGCTGCGACTCAGCCCACCGCAGCAACGCCCGCCCCCACACCTCAGCCGTCTGCGGGTCGATCTCGAACACCGTGAACCGGCTCTTCTCACGGATGCGGGTGCGCAGCAGGCTCATGCCGCCGCCTTCGAAGTCGATCTGCTGCAGCTCGATCTCCTGTCCGCCCAGGGGCACGCGCAGCTTGTCCAGCGGTGTCACGCGGGTCATGACGCTCTCCAATGCCGTGCCATTGGGCGCGGCCGGGGCGCGGGGCGTCTATCACCGCGACGGGTAAGCGCCGCATAACCCATTTGGGTAATGCCCGGCACCCAACCAGAGTGATGGTGCGTGCCGGGGGCGCTGCCTAGGATCCGTCCACCCAAGGAGACATGCCCATGGCCAAGAAGATGCACGACACGCCGATGCTCGACCAGCTCGAGAGCGGACCCTGGCCCAGTTTCGTCACCGGCCTGAAGCGGCTGGCGAAGGACAAGGACTACATGGTCGACCTGATGGGTCAGCTGGAGACGTCCTACCGCACCAAGAAGGGCTACTGGAAGGGCGGCACGGTCGGCGTGTTCGGCTACGGCGGTGGCGTGATCCCGCGCTTCACCGAGCTGAAGGACGAGAACGACAAGCCGGTGTTCCCCGACGCCGCCGAGTTCCACACGCTGCGTGTGCAGCCGCCGGCCGGCATGCACTACAACACCGAGGTGCTGCGCAAGATGTGCGACATCTGGGAGCGGCACGGCTCGGGCCTGATCGCCTTCCACGGCCAGTCCGGGGACATCATGTTCCAGGGCGCCAAGACCGACAAGGTGCAGGACGCCTTCGACGAGCTCAACGAGCTCGGCTTCGACCTCGGCGGCGCCGGCCCGGCGGTGCGCACCTCGATGAGCTGCGTCGGCGCGGCGCGCTGCGAGCAGAGCTGCTACGACGAGGCCAAGGCGCACCGGCAGGTGATCAACACCTTCCTCGACGACATCCACCGCCCGGCGCTGCCCTACAAGTTCAAGTTCAAGTTCTCGGGCTGCCCGAACGACTGCATGAACTCGATCCAGCGCTCGGACATGGCCGTCATCGGCACCTGGCGCGACAACATGCGCACCGACGAAGGCTTGGCGCGCAAGTGGTTCGACGCACACGGCATGAACGAGCTGGTCAACAACGTCATCTCGCGTTGCCCGACCAAGACCATCATGCTCAAGGAGGTCAAGGACGTCGCCCAGGGGCCGACCATCTCCAGCGTCAAGATCAGCGACAGCCACGCGCTGGAGATCGACAACAGCAATTGCGTGCGCTGCATGCACTGCGTCAACGTGATGACCGGCGCGCTCGCCAAAGGCACTGACACCGGTGCCACCATCCTGATCGGCGGCAAGCGCACGCTGAAGATCGGCGACCTGATGGGCACCGTGGTCGTGCCCTTCCTGCCGCTGAAGACCGAGGAAGACTACGAGGCGCTGGTCGAGCTGGGCCAGAAGGTGATCGACTTCTTCGCCGAGAACGCGCTCGAGCACGAACGCACCGGCGAGATGATCGAGCGCATCGGCTTGGTCAACTTCCTCGAGGGCATCGGCGTGGACATCGACCCGAACATGGTCGCGACGCCGCGCACCAACCCCTACGTTCGCACCGACGGCTGGGACGACGAGGTCGCCCGCATCAACGCGAAGAAGTCCGCCTGAGGAGCCCGAAGACCATGGCCACGATGCGTACCCCCATCGAAAGCGGCGTGCCGGACAACCGGCCCTACCTGCACCCGGCGCTGCTGAAGAACTACGGCAACTGGCGCTACCACGACCGGCCGCGCCCCGGTGTGCTGCACCACGTCTCACACAGCGGCGACGAGGTGTGGAGCGTGCGCGCCGGCACGCAGCGGCAGATGGACGTCTACACCATCCGCACGCTGTGCGACATCGCCGACACCTATGCCGAAGGGCATGTGCGCTTCACGATCCGCAGCAACATCGAGTTCATGGTGTCCGACCCGGCCAAGGTCGACCCGCTGATCGGCGCGCTCACCGATGCCGGCTTCCCGGTCGGCGGCACCGGCAACTCGGTGTCGATGATCGCGCACACGCAGGGCTGGCTGCACTGCGACATCCCCGGCACCGACGCCTCGGGTGCGGTGAAGGCGCTGATGGACGACCTCTACACCGAGTTCATCAAGGAGGACATGCCCAACCGCGTCCACCTGTCGACCTCGTGCTGCGAGATCAACTGCGGCGGCCAGGCCGACATCGCCATCATCGTGCAGCACACCAAGCCGCCGAAGATCAACCACGACCTGGTGGCCAACGTCTGCGAGCGCCCGGCCGTGGTGGCGCGCTGCCCGGTGGCGGCGATCCGCCCGGCGCTGGTCAACGGCAAACCCTCGCTGGAAGTCGACGAGAAGAAGTGCATCTGCTGCGGCGCCTGCTACCCCCCGTGCCCGCCGATGCAGATCAACGACCCGGAGCATTCGAAGCTGGCCATCTGGGTGGGCGGCAAGAACTCCAACGCGCGCGGCAAGCCGACCTTCATGAAGATGGTCGCCTCCGGCCTGCCGAACAACCCGCCGCGCTGGCCCGAGGTGTCGGAGATCGTCAAGAAGATCCTCTACACCTACAAGGAAGACGCCCGCTCGTGGGAGCGCATCGCCGACTGGGTGGAGCGCATCGGCTGGCCGCGCTTCTTCGAGAAGTGCGACCTGCCCTTCACCAAGTACCTGATCGACGATTGGCGTGGCTCGCGGGCCAACCTGAACGCGTCGACGCACATCAGGTTCTGACATGAAGTTCGGCATCCTGGTCAGCGAAGGACCGTACACCCATCAGGCGGCGGACAGCGCTTGGCAGTTCTGCCAGGCCGCCATCGCCAAAGGGCACGAGATCCACCGCGTCTTCTTCTATCACGACGGCGTCTACAACGCGACGAAGCTCACCGAGCCGCCGCAGGACGACCGCCACATCGTCAATCGCTGGTCGGCGCTGAACGCCGAGCACAAGGTCGATCTGGTGGTCTGCGTGGCGGCGGCGTTGCGCCGCGGCATCAAGGACGAGGTGCTGGCGCCGGGCTTCCGCATCAGCGGCCTCGGGCAGTTGGTCGATTCCGGCATCAAGGCCGATCGCATGGTCACCTTCGGCGACTGAAAGGACGGGCGATGAAGAAGTTCATGTTCGTCAACCGCAAGGCCCCCTACGGGACGATCTACGCGCTCGAGAGCCTGGAGGTGGTGCTGATCGCCGCCACCTTCGACCAGGACGTCAGCCTGGTGTTCGTCGACGACGGCGTCTACGAGCTCACCAAGGGCCAGGACACCAAGGGCATCGGCATCAAGAACCACTCCAAGACCTACCGCGCGCTGGATGGCTACGACGTCGAGAAGCTCTATGTCGAGCGTGAGTCCATGCAGGCGCGCGGCCTCTCCGAAGACGACCTGATCGTCGATGTCGAGGTGCTCTCGAGCGCCGAGATGGCCGCGCTGATGGCCGAGCAGGACGTGGTCCTGAGTTTCTGAAGGATGGCCATGCTGCACATCGTCAACAAGTCGCACCGCCAGACCACCTCGCTCGCGAGCTGCCTGCGCCTGGCCCAGGACGGCCACGCGCTGCTGCTCATCGAGGACGGCGTCTATGCCGCCACGACCGCCGGCGCCGCGTCAGCCGGGCTGGCCGAAGCGCTCGCGCGCCTGAAGGTCTACGCGCTGCGCCCCGATCTCGAAGCCCGCGGCGTCGCCGCGGCCCTGGCCGAGGGCGTCACCGCCGTCGACTACACCGGTTTCGTCGACCTCGTCGCCGAGCACCCCAACAACCAGACCTGGCTCTGAATCGCAAGGAGATCGACATGGGCATCGACATCAACGGCAAGACCTACGAGACCGACGAAGAGGGCTACCTGATCAACCTGGCCGAATGGGACGAAGCGGTCGCCAACGTCATCGCCAAGAGCGAGAACGTGGAGATGACGCCCAGCCACTGGGAAGTCGTCAACTTCCTGCGCGACTACTACAACGAGTACCAGATCGCCCCGGCCGTGCGCGTGCTGACCAAGGCGATCGGCAAGCAGCTCGGACCGGACAAGGGCAACAGCAAGTACCTCTACGAGCTGTTCCCCTACGGCCCGGCCAAGCAGGCCTGCAAGATCGCCGGCCTGCCCAAGCCGACCGGCTGCGTCTGAGCCTCGCTTCGCCACGCTGGAGCAGCGCCGCATGTCCGTGCTCACCGTCACGTACGCCTTGCTGTTCTACGCCGCCACCGCGGTGCTGCTGCTCGGCGTCGCGGCGAAGATCCGCAGCTACCTGCGCACGCCGGCGCCGCTGAAGATCCCGACCACGCCGGCACCGACCACGCAAAGCGGCGTGGCGCTGCGGCTGGCCCGCGAGGTGGTGCTGTTCGAGAGCCTGTTCAAGTCCAGCAAGTGGACCTGGCTGTTCGGCTGGATGTTCCATGCCGCGCTGCTGCTGGTGCTGCTGCGCCACCTGCGATATTTCCAGGAACCGGTGTGGACCCCGGTGCTGTGGGTGCAGTTCTTCGGCACCTACGCCGGCTTTGCGATGGTGGCCGGCCTGGCCGGCCTGTGGGCGCGGCGTTTCCTGGTCGACCGCGTGCGCTACATCTCCACGCCGTCGGACCACCTGCACCTGGCGCTGCTGCTGGCCATCGGCCTGTCGGGCCTGGCGATGCGCTTCGTCGCGCACACCGACATCGTCGCGCTCAAGGCCTTCATGCTCGGTCTCATGCGTTTCGACTGGCAGCCGCTGCCCGGCGACCCGCTGCTGCTGCTGCACCTCACGCTGGTGGCGCTGCTGATGGTCGTGTTCCCGATCAGCAAGCTGCTGCACGCGCCGGGGCTGTTCTTCAGCCCCTCGCGCAACCAGGCCGATAACCCGCGCGAAGCGCGCCATCTCGCCGCCTGGGCGGCGGCACTCGACAAGTAGCCCGCTCATGGCCACCGCCGCCTTCGAGACGCCCAAGCTCAAGCCCTACCCGGTGATTCCCCTGATCGCCGTGGGCTCGATGGCGCACAGCAAGCCCTTCGTCGCCTCGGCGGCGATCCAGCAGAACGTCGGCTTCCCCGGCGAGTTGGCCGAGGGCTGGGAGCAGCGCGCCATCGCCAAGATGGGCGAGCTGCTCGGCAAGTACCGGTCCTTGCGTGTCTACATGGACGCCTGCGTGCACTGCGGTGCCTGCTCCGACAAGTGCCATTACTTCCTCGGCACCGGCGACCCGAAGAACATGCCGGTGGCGCGCCAGGACCTGATGCGCGCGGTGTATCGCCGCTACTTCACCTTCGCCGGCAAGCACTTCCCGAAACTGGTCGGCGCGGTCGACATGACGAAGGAAGTGCTCGACGACTGGTACGCCTACTACCACCAGTGCTCGGAGTGCCGGCGCTGCTCGGTGTTCTGTCCCTACGGCATCGACACCGCCGAGATCACCATGGCTGCGCGCGAGATCATGGACGCGGTGGGCCTGGGCCAGAAGTACAGCAACGAGATCATCGGCAAGGTCCATCGCATCGGCAACAACCTCGGCCTGCCCGGCCCGGCGCTGCAGGACACGCTGCTCGGGCTGGAGGAGGACGTCAAGGAAGACACCGGCGTCGACGTGCGCTACCCGCTGGACGTGCAGGGCGCCGAGGTGCTGCTGGTCACGCCGTCTGCCGACTTCTTCGCCGAGCCGCATGTCGAGAGCCTGATCGGCTACGGCAAGGTGTTCCACGCCGCCGGCATCAGCTGGACGCTGTCGAGCAAGGCCAGCGAGGCCGGCAACTTCGGCATGTTCATCGGCAACTACGAGCAGTTGCGCAAGATCGCGCTGCGCATCCGCGAGGCGGCGCTGGAGCTCGGCGTCAAGCGCATCGTCGTCGGCGAATGCGGCCATGCCTGGCGCGTGGCCTACAGCTTCTGGAACACGCTGGTGGGCATTGGCGCTGGCGGCACCGACCCCTTCGCGATCCAGCTGCAGAGCCAGCTCGACGGCCGCTACAAGCAGCCGATGCACATCTGCGAACTGACGTACGACCTGATCCAGCGTGGCGCGCTGAAGTTCGACAAAGAGAAGAACGACGACCGCATCATCACTTTCCACGATTCATGCAACGTGGCGCGCGCCTCGCGCATGGGCGACATGCCTGGCGGCCAGTTCGTGATCCCGCGCGAGATCATCAAGGCGGTGGCGAACCGGTTCCACGACATGGCGCCGGAGACCATCCACGAGAGCACCTTCTGCTGCGGCGGCGGCGGCGGCCTGCTGACCGACGACCTGATCGAGCTGCGCGTCAAGGGCGCGCTGCCGCGCATGGAGGCCTTGAAGAACGTCGTCGACCAGCACGGCGTGAACTTCATGGCCACGATCTGCGCGATCTGCAAGGCGCAGTTCAGCAAGGTGCTGCCTTACTACGGCTTCGACATGGGCATGGTCGGCGGCGTGCACCAACTGGTGAGCAAAGCGATCCGGCTCGGCGAGCCGAACTGACATGAGCCACCCCCGAAGCGCCTTCGGCGCTCCCCCTCCAGGGGGCGCCCCCAGCGGCCCGGCAAAGCCGGATCCGCGGCGGCCGCTCGGTCGCGATGGATCACCGCACTGAATTGAGGAGAGAGCCTATGTCCAGCCCCGCAAACTCGGTGAAGGCCCAGCCGCTGAACTTCCGCCGCTACAAGGACGGCGACGCGAAGCCGCTGCCCTGGCAGCAGGAGATCTTCGACGCCGACCACTCGCACAAGTGCCCGACCTACATCCAGAGCACGCCGCCCTGCCAGGGCTCGTGCCCCTCGGGCGAAGACATCCGCAGCTACCTGAACATCGTGCGCGGCATCGAGAAGCCGCCGGCCGGCGTGCCCTGGCAGGAATACGCCTGGCGGCGCCTGACCGAGGCCAACCCGCTGCCCTCGGTGATGGGCCGCGTCTGCCCGGCGCCGTGTGAATCGGGCTGCAACCGCAACGAGGTGGAAGACTTCGTCGGCATCAACTCGGTCGAGCACTTCCTCGGCGAGTACGCGATCGCCAACCAGCTGGCCTTCCCGAAGCCCGAGAAGCTCAGCGGCAAGAAGGTGGCGGTGATCGGCGGCGGCCCGGCCGGGCTGTCGGCCGCCTACCAGCTGGCGCGCAAGGGCCACAGCGTGACGATCTTCGACGAGCGCGCCGAACTCGGCGGCATGATGCGCTACGGCATCCCCGGCTTCCGCACGCCGCGCGCGGTGCTCGACGCCGAGATCCAGCGCATCCTCGACCTCGGCGTGACGGCGCGCATGAACACGCGCATCGGCACCGACATCACGATGGAGCAGATCCGCGCCGAGCACGACGCGGTGTTCCTCGGCCTCGGCGCGCAGTCCGGCCGGCCGCTGCCGGTGGAAGGTTCGGACGCGCCGAACTGCGTCACCGCCACCGCCTACCTGAAGGCCTTCAACGACGGGCGGCTGCGCCACGTCGGCAAGCGCGTGGTGGTGGTCGGCGGCGGTGACACCTCGATCGACGTGGCCACGGTGGCGCGGCGGCTCGGCCACATCGAGCAGACGCACGAGAGCGATCGCCCCGAGATGGCCATCGCCGGCCATGTGGCGCACGACGTCGCCTCGGTCTCGGCGCGCCAGGGCGCCGAGGTGACGCTGACCTCGATCTTCACGATCGACAAGATGCAGGCCAGCCGGCACGAGGTTGAGCATGCGCTGGCCGAGGGCATCGCCATCCGCGGCGGGCTGGCGCCGGTGAAGGTGCTGCGCGACGCGAGTGGCCGCGCCACCGGGCTGCGCGTGATCCGCTGCGAGGCGAAGGTCGTCGGCGGGCGCCTCGAGATCAAGAACATCGAAGGCAGCGAGGAAGACCTCGAGGCCGACCTGATCGTCTCGGCGATCGGCCAGGCGGTGGACTTCAGCGGCCTGGAATCGCTCAACAACGGCAAGGGCGGCATCGCCGCGGACAAGAACTACCAGGTGCAGGGCCAGCCCGGCCTGTTCGTCGGCGGCGACGTGGTGCGCCCGCACCTGCTGACCACCGCGATCGGTCACGGCGCGATCGCTGCTGACGGCATTCACCGCCACCTGGCCGGCGAGGCGCTCGACAAGCGCCCGAAGATCGACGTGCACACCTGGGACATCCAGCGCAAGCTGGTCGAGAAGGGCCTGACCGTCAGCGAGGTGCACGAGCCGATCCACGGCACCGACAGCAAGAACGTGGCGATCCACAACTTCGACAACCGCTCGGACCGCTACATCATCCCGCACGAGGAGCTGTTCCTCGGCCACTTCCAGTACACCGAGCGGCACCGGCGCAAGATCGTCACGCTCAACGCCGAGCAGGCGCTGAACAACTTCGAGGAGCGTGTGCTGCCGCTCACCGAGGTCGAGGCGATTGCCGAGGCCAAGCGCTGCATGAGCTGCGGCCTGTGCTTCGAGTGCGACAACTGCGTCGTCTACTGCCCGCAGACGGCGGTGTTCAAGGTGCCGAAGACCAAGTCGACCACCGGCCGCTACGTCGACACCGACTACACCAAGTGCATCGGCTGCCACATCTGCAAGGACGTCTGCCCGACCGGCTACATCCAGATGGGCCTTGGAGAATAGATGGCCCCCCGCCGAAGCGCCTTCGGCGCCTCCACCCCAGGGGGGCGCCACCGACGGACCGGCAGAGCCGGATCCGTGGTGGCCGCTTGGGTGGGCGTCGCTTCGCTTGCCCTTGGGCTCGCTGCCGATGTCATCGCGGGCGACCGCACGCCGAAGCCGGCGATCGAACCGGCCAAGGCCGGCACGCAGTGCGTGGCCGCGCCGGACGTGATGCGGCGCGACCACCCCGCGATGCTCCGGCACCAGCGCGACGTGACGGTGCACCGCGGCGTGCGCCAGGGGCGCGACAGCCTGCAGGGCTGCGTCGAGTGCCATGCGAGCGCCGCCACCGGCAGTGTCGCGCAGGCGAAGACCGACTTCTGCAGCAGCTGCCACGGCTACGCCGCGGTGCAGATCGACTGCTTCGAGTGCCACTCGAGCAAGGCGCAGAGGCACGTCGCGCAGACGGGAGCTGCGAAGCCATGAAGAGCGGTGCCGAACAAGGGCTGGCGGGCCGCCGCAAGTTCCTCGGCCTGGCCGCCGCGGGCATGGGCGGTGTGTTGCTCGCGCCGGGCATCCACCTGATCGAGATCGCGCAGGCGGCCACGCCGGAGGCGAGTTCGAAGGTGCGCTGGGGCCTGCTGATCGACACGACGAAATGCGAGAGCGGCTGCACCGATTGCGTCAGCGCCTGCAACACCGAGAACGGCCTCGACCCGCGCCCCTCGCCGACGTCGGCGCAGTGGATCCGCAAGGTCGAGATCAAGGAGATCAGGACCGGCCGCACGTCGTCAGTGCCGGTGATGTGCCAGCACTGCGCCGAGCCGCCCTGCGTCGACGTCTGCCCCACCGGTGCCTCGTTCAAGCGTGCCGACGGCATCGTGCTGGTCGACCGGCACAGCTGCATCGGCTGCCGCTACTGCGTGATGGCCTGCCCGTACAAGGCGCGCAGCTTCGTGCACGAGCCGGTCAGCGGCCAGAAGCCCGACGTGCCACGCGGCAAGGGCTGCGTGGAGGGCTGCACGCTGTGCGTGCACCGCATCGACAAGGGTGGCACGCCGGCCTGCGTGGAGGCCTGCGCAAAGGCCGGGCACCACGCGATGCTGTTCGGGGACCTGAACGATCCTGGCAGCGAGATCTCGCAGCGCATCAGGGCGGTGGCGAGCCAGCAGTTGCGTGCCGACCTGCGGCTGGATCCGGGGGTGCGGTATGGGGGGCTGTGAGATGACGTTCGCGCGCCCCGACGTGTGCGTTGCGCTCGACGGCTGGAGCGGCAAAGGCGCACCCGGGCAGGCTCCGGCGCTTCGCCTCGGCGGTCGCCGCTGCGCGCCGACTCCCCTGCGATGCTCGGTCTCGCGGCCCCGTCGCAGAACTCACTTCGCGACCTGCGGTCGCTGCGTTCAAACAACCGCGACGA